>JAJPZF010000218.1 GCA_021204545.1 Prevotellaceae bacterium | reverse complement strand
GTCCTGAAGGTAGCGCAGCCCCGTCTCGTCCTTGGCGAGCACACGTGGCACGGGCAAGCCCTTCTGGAGGAAGTGCCGTGAGAGATAGATGAAGGCGGCGTTCTCCTCAGCCTGAGAGCCTATCACTCCTACGAGCGAGACGCCCTCCGCCTCCAGCCTGTAGTACCTTCGGTTGCTCCCCCCGCCCTCGTTCAGAGCCATAGAGGAGAGGGCAGGCTTGCCTGCGTATGCCTCGAATAAAGAAAGCAGTCTCTCCATCGCCTCACTCCCCCTTTAGGAGACAGCGCAGCAAGTCCTCGCCTTGCCCAGCCCTCAGCGTCAGTGTCCATTCGCTCACGTCCTTGGAGCTAAGCGTCAGCGTCTCTATCTTGCGAAGGCTTCTCTGCCCTGGCAGGAACGTGAGCAGCTCCGATATGCCCGAGAAGTCCAAGGCGGCGTACACCCTTTGCCCCTTCGCCTCCTCGCTTAGGGGCGAGGCTAAGGCAGGGGCGAGTGTATACCTCTCTGCGTTGGTGACGACGAGCCTGCCTGCGAGCAAGCCGAAGTAGCAAGCCTCGCCACGGTAGGAGCAGAGGTAGAAGTCGTTGCGTGCGGGTATGACCTTGAGAGCCGTCCAGTCCCCGACGTTATCCATAAAGGCCGTGTCCTTAAGCTCCGCCTGCACGGTCACTTGCGGCTCGAAGAGGGCGAACGAGGGCATCGTCATGGAGATGTCTCCCTCTATGCTCCTCAAAGCCATGTCCAAGTCCGCCGCCATGTTGGCTGCAAGCAGGGCGGAGCGTGTCCGTGGGTTACCCCTGAGCAGCTCCAGCAGCCTCTCGCCGCTAAGCCCAGCCTCGACGTGCAGCCACGGCTTCTCGCAGGCTGGCATATAGGTGCGTATGGGGCGCAGCGCGCTGTCGAGCTCCGCAAGGAACGCCCTCGCCTTCTTCGTCCGTCCGCCAACGCTAAGTCTAAGTGTCAGCGCCCCGTCCTCAGCCCGCAAGCCTGCCGTGAGGCCGAAGTCGCCCAGCGTCACGCCCTCTGGCAGCGTTGCCTTCAGCCAGCCAGTCAGGCTCTCGGGCAGCGCCTCCCCGCTGGTCGCGAAGGCTATGGGCTCTTGCCTTTGTGCCAAGGCCTTCAGCAGCCCAGCGTCCGCCTCCGCGCTCTTCTGCCTCATGCAGCTGGCGAGCAGCTCCCGCAAGCCCTCCTGCTCCGCCGTCGTGGCAGGACCTATGGCGACGAGCCTGTCCCTGCCTGCCGCCACCAGCCAGCTGCCCCCGAAGACAGTCCAGCGCAAGCCTCCCTGCCGCGACACCTTGCCGTGAAGCTCGGCCGTCTGCCTGAGGAAGGCGTCCCTGTCGCTCAGCGGGACGACCGCCCCGCAGTAGCCTCGGCACACGAAGCCGTACGAGGGGCGGCTGAAGTCAACGCCCGCGGCGTCCTCCATCATGGGCAAGCCCTTCAGCTCCTTCTCGCTGACGCCTCCCTGCCCGAGCAGCCCCCTCGGGTCAATCCTCGCCACAAGCGTCGCCTCCCTGGGCAAAGCCGGGGAGCAGTCGCCTCCCCGAGGGCGCAGGCACAGCCACAGAGCCAAGCACACGGCAGCCACAGCCGCACAGCCGCCTCCGACGTAATACCACTTTCTTCTCATATACTCCTTATATATTATACTCACAACGTTCCGCCTTCATAACGCCTCGTGCGACTCTTTCCAACTTGTAGGGCTATGTCTTGCGGCCGGTAGCGGGCAGGACATCCAGAGCAAAGCCGCAAGGGCTGCCGTCTCCGTCCGCAGCCTGCTCCGCCCGAGGCTCACGCCCGTGTAGCCGCGTCGCTCCGCCTCTTGCACCTCCTCCAGGGAGAAGTCTCCCTCGGGGCCTATAAGCACCGTAGCCCCCTCGCCCGCCCTCAAAGCCTCGAGCAGGTGAGGCCTCTGCGAAAGACCCTCGTGGCAATGGCAGATGAACCGCCCCCCTGCCCTCTCCTGCCTGACGAACTCATTGAAGTCAGTCAAGGGACAGAGCCTCGGCTTCCACGCCTTCTGGCTCTGCTTCATGGCAGCCACCGCTATCCTCTCCAGCCGCTCCATGTTCAGCGTCCTGCGCTCTGAGAAGCGGCAACAGAGGAACGTCAGCTCGTCGAAGCCTATCTCAGTGGCCTTCTCGACGAGCCACTCCATCCTCTCGGCGCTCTTCGTGGGAGCCACCGCCAGGCAGAGCCTGCCCTGCCAAAGGGGACTGCCCGGCAGCTCTCTCAGCACCTCGTAAGCCACCCTGCTCCCCCTCGCCTCGGTTATCCGCGCCTCGAAGAGACCGCCCTTGCCGTCGGTAAGCCTCACGCTGTCGCCCTTGCCGAGGCGCAAGACGCGCAAGGCGTGGTGAGCCTCTTCCCGTGGAAGCTCGCCCCTCACCTCAGGGTCGTACAGGTAATGCACTTCCCTCACTGTCTGAACAACAAGGCGAAAGCGACGGCAACCACGACTGCGTAGAGGGCGAAGACGAGCCACACCGCCGTCCAGCCCCATGTGCCTGCCGCCGCTGCCTGCACGCCGCCCTCGTTGACGGTCCAGCGGTTAACCACCGAGCCTGCCGCCAGCATCCCGAGCGATGCCCCCGCGCCGCTGGTCATCATCATGAACAAGCCCTGCATCCTGCCGCCGTCACGCTCGCCAGCCTGCTCCGCCACGTACATAGAGCCGCAGACGTTGAAGAAGTCGAACGCCACGCCGTAGACCAGCATGCTCAAGGCAATGAGCCAAACGCCGCCCGTGAAGAGGGCGAAGCGCAGAGCCCACGCCGCCAAGGCTATAAGCACCATCGCCTTGATGCCAAGCCTCTTGAAGCACACGGGGATAAGCAAGAGGCACAGAGCCTCGCTCACCTGGCTAAGGGAGATGAGCAGGTTGGCGTGGCTTAAGCCGAAGGAGTGAAGGAAGGGACTGGCGTAAGCGTTGGAGACGTGCAGGCAGAAGCCCGCCAAGACGGAGAACACGAGGAAGGTAAGCATCCGCGCATTCACGCGTGGCGCTCCCCTCTGCCTTTCCCTCTTCTCCCCTCTGCATCGTGGAAGCGTAAGGGCATACGCAGCCAGCAGCAAGCCCAGGAAGCCGCTCCAGCCGAACTGCGTAGCCTTAAGCTGCCAGCCCGCAAGGTCTACCGCCCACATCGAGACGACGAAGCCCACCGTGCCCCACACCCTAATAGGAGGGAACGACCGCTTTATGTCACGTCCCTCACGCCCGAGCAAGGAGAAAGCCACAGCGTTAGACAGTGCAATCGTCGGCAGGAAGCACACCACGCTCAAGGCGTAAAGCGCCCAAAGCACAGGGAAAGAGACGGCACAGCGACTGCCGTAGCAGCACATTGCCGTCATCAAGCCTCCCGAGAGCGCGTGCAGGAGCGAGAGCAGGCTCCTGCCCTCCATCCACCTGTCCGCCACAGCCCCGACAAGCGCGGGCATAAACAAGGCAACGACTCCTTGCACGCAGTAGAACCACCTTATCTCGCCGCCCAAGCCGACGCCCGCAAGGTAGCCGCCCATGCTGCAAAGGTAAGCCCCCCAGACGGCGTACTCAAGGAAGCTCATCACAGAGAGGCGCAGGCTAAGCTTGCAATCTTTATTCCACATAAAGCGCCAAGCCTTTGAGGTATTCCCCCTCAGGGTGGTAGATGTTGACGGGATGGTCGGCTGCCTGATGAAGCTGGTGGAGTATTCTCACCCGCCTTCGTGCCAGCGTGGCAGCCGTGAACACCGCCTCGCGGAACTGTTCCTTGGCCACTGCCTGAGAGCAACTGAAGGTGAAGAGGATGCCGCCCGAGGCTATCCTCGAGAGCGCCTTGGCGTTCAGCTTCGTGTAGCCGTGCAAGGCTCTCCTGACGCTGCTAAGGTGCTTGGCGAAAGCTGGAGGGTCGAGCACCATAAGGTCGTATCGCCCCGTCTCCGTCTCGTCAAGGCAGTCGAACGCGTCGCTGACCACGGGGACGTGCCTCTCACGAGCGTCCCCGAAGTTAAGCTCCGCGTTGCGCCTCGCCAAGTCCATCGCCCTCGCGCTGCTGTCCACCGAGCGCACCTCAGCCGCTCCCCCTCTCAAGGCATAGACGCTGAAGCCGCCCGTGTAGCTGAACAGGTTCAGGCAGCGCCTGCCCTTGGCGTAGCGCTCAAGCAACGCCCTGTTGTCGCGCTGGTCGATGAAGAAGCCCGTCTTCTGCCCCCGCCTCACGTCGACGACGAAGCGCAGACCGTTCTCCTCAGCCGTTGCCTCCGTGCCGCCAGCTCCGCAAAGGAACTCGTCCTCCACGCCAAGCGTCCCCTCACTCTTGTAATATATGGAGCGCAGCCGCTCGCCCAAGACAGCCCCCAGTGCCGTGGCTATCTCCCGCCTGCTGCGGTGCATTCCCGCGCTGTGAGCTTGGCACACCGCCATATCGCCGTATACGTCAATCACCAGCCCCGGCAGGCCGTCGCCCTCGCCATGCACAAGGCGGAACATCGTCCCCTCTTCCGCAAGCCCGAGCTCCTTGCGCATGGCGTATGCCGCCCGCAGCCTCCCAAGCCAGAAGCTTTCATCTATAGGAATGTCCTCAAAAGAAAGCAGACGGACGGCTATCGAGCCGCCCTGCCAATGCCCGACGCCGAGGAACTCACCCTCCGAGCCGAGAACACGCACCACTTCCCCGTCGTCCGCGCCGCCTTCCGCGTCGGCCACCGCTCCGCTGAACACCCAAGGGTGGAAGCGCCGCAGGCTTGCCTCCTTGCCCCGCTTAAGGCGCAACGTCCTCACTGCCATCGTCCTGCCTTATCAAAACATACTCACCCGTGTCGAGCAACCGCTTTATCTCCCTGTAAAGCACGACGCAAGCCCATGCGTCCGTTGCCGCATACAGCTGCTGCGCTGTGGTCAGGACAGGGCGCTCCCAGTTCGTCAGACGCTGCCTCTTCGATATCTGGCCGCCCACGATGTTGGCGTAAAGCTTCTGC
>JAJPZF010000058.1 GCA_021204545.1 Prevotellaceae bacterium | reverse complement strand
AAGGACGGCAAGTGCGTGGACACGTCGATGGGACTGACCCCGCTCGAGGGCTTGATTATGGGCACTCGCACGGGAGACATAGACGCGGGGGCGGTGACGTTCATTATGGACAAGCTCTGCCTCGACACGAAGGGCGTGAGCGAGCTGCTTAACAAACGGAGCGGCCTCGCTGGCGTGAGCGGACTGAGCAACGACTTCCGCGACATTCTCGCGGGCATCGCCTCAGGCAACAAGCGGGCGCGGCTGGCGAAGGATATGTACACCTACCGCATTAAGAAGTACATCGGGCAGTATGCTGCCGCTATGGGAGGCGTTGACGTTATACTCTTCACGGGAGGAGCGGGCGAGAACCAGTGGGAAGTGCGTGAGGGAGCGACCGAGGGGCTTGAGTTCCTCGGCGTGAGGATGGACAAGGAGAGGAACCGCTCCTGCCGAGCCACGGAGGCAATCGTCAGTGCCGATGGCAGCCCCGTCACGGTGTGCGTCATCCCCACAGACGAGGAGCTGATGATAGCCATCGACACGGAGGCACTGGTCAGACAGTAAGGGAAGCCTTAAACAAGCATAGAGGAAGAGCGTCGCAAGGCGCTCTTCCTTGTTTATATAGGCTGTCGGTCTAAGGCTTGCTTAGCTGGGTCTCGCCCTCGACGTAGTTCTCGAGGAAGAGGTTCTCGCCGTCGTAGACGAGGTAGGTGCAGAGGCTCACCCAGTCGCCTATGACGAAGAGGCGGGCCGAGCGTGAGAGCATAAGGTCGAGCTCTATGTGCCTGTGCCCGAAGACGAAGCAGTTGATGTCGGGGTGCGTCCTCAGGTATTCCTTGGCGAAAAGCACGAGGTGTTCCTTGTCCTCGCCAAGGTAGGGAGGGTCGCCAGGCAGTCCGCCAGTGTGCTCGTCGTGCGTGGCTCTGCTGTGCTTAGCCCAGCGCAGTCCGAACTCCACGCCCAGCGAGGGGTGTATCAAGGAGAAGAGCCACTGGCAGAGGCGGTTGTGGAACACGTTGCGCAGCAGCTTGAAGCGCCCAGACGGGTCGCCCAGCCCGTCGCCGTGACCGATGAAGAACACCTTGTCCGCCAGCTCCACGGTGATGGGCTCGTAGTGCATTATCACGCCGCACTCCTTCGTGAGGTAGCCCCTGCACCAGATGTCGTGGTTGCCCGTGAAGTAGTGCACCTCCACGCCGCTGTCCGTCAGCTCGCTCACCTTGCCCAAGAAGCGTGTGAAGCCCTGAGGCACGACGTTGCGGTACTCAAACCAGAAGTCGAACATGTCGCCCAGCAGGTACACCGCCTGCGCCTTCAGCTTGATGTCGTCGAGGAAGCGCACCAGCCTTCTCTCCCTCTGCCTCTGGTGTCCTACGGCGCGGCACCCGAGGTGTGCGTCGCTTATGAAGTAGATTCCTTTCATATTATAACAGTCCCATCTCCAGCTTCGCCTCCTCGTTCATCATGTCCTTGTTCCACTCAGGCTCGAAGACAAGCCGCACGTCCACCCTCTCCAGCCCATCGATGGTCTCCAGCTTCTGCCTCACGTCCTCGAGGATGAAGTCGGCGGCGGGGCAGTTGGGGGCTGTGAGCGTCATGTCCACCTCAAGCCCCCGGCAGTCGTCGCTCACCTCTATGCGGTAGATCAGCCCGAGGTCGTACACGTTCACGGGTATCTCGGGGTCGTACACCGTCTTAAGCATCTCGACGACCCTCTCCTCCGTCTCAGTCTTGCCTGCTGCCATAGCTTAAAGTTTTCCGTGGTAGGCGTAGCTGTAGTATCCCTCCGACGAGATGACGATGTGGTCGAGCAGCGTAATGTCCACCTGGCGGGCGGCGTCTCTCACGTGCTCCGTCAGGCGGTCGTCCTCCGGGCTTGGCTGGTAGTTGCCGCTGGGGTGGTTATGGCACAGCACTATCGCCGTGGCGTGGTTAAGGAGGGCGAGGCGCAGCACCTCCCTCGTGTCCACCACCGTGCTCGACAGGCCTCCGCTGCAGAGCCTCCGTGAGTCGATGATGCGGTGGCCTCGGTTAAGCAGCATCACGTGACACTCCTCCACGTGCGTGTCCTGCAAGCGCTCCCTGTAGAAGGAGTATATGTCCTCCGCCTCGGTAATCGTGACGGGGCTGCCACTCATCTCCGACTGCCTCCGCTTGCCCAGCTCGCAGGCGGCGAGGATGGTCACCGCCTTGGCCATGCCTATGCCCTTGTATCTCTGGCACAGCTCCTCGGGCGACATCCTGCCGAGGCGCACCAGCTGGTCGTCGCAGTCGCTCAGCACCTTGCGCATCAGCCCCACGGCGTCGTCCTCGGCGTTGCCCGAGCCTATCAGTATGGCAAGCAGCTCCGCCTTGCTCAGCTCGCTCGCTCCCTTCTTGAGGAGCTTCTCGCGAGGGCGGTCGTCCTCAGCCCATTCCTTTATGCTACGCTTATGTGTCGTGTCCATAGTCACTTGTAGAAGGTCCTGCGGAACGCCTGCACGTCTTCCCCTCTGCCCCTTACGCACCTCAGCCACCAAGCCCTGATGAAGCCCGTGCCGTACCCCAGGAGTTGTATGTAACTGGCGATGACGCTCAGCAGCGCCACCCCGAGGCTCTTGTTGAGCACAGCGGAGTGCAGCAGCACCAGCAGGGCGTAAGCCCCGAGGGGTAGCAAGAGCCACAGGGCGCAGAGGCAGAAGGGAGCCCCAATGACGGCGAGCAGCAGGAGCAAGGCGCAGCCAACGGTGAACACGGCTGGCAGCAGGTGTACCGGCTTAAGGCTTCCCGGGTGTCGCTTCCAGAGGTTGACGCGGGCGATGCCGCTGTTCATCACCTGCCGGAAGAACTTGCGGAAGTCCGTCCTCCGCTTGTGCCACACCCAAGCCTCGGGGAAGAGACGGCACCGTACCCCGCTCTCGAAGATGCGTATGCTCAGGTCGATGTCCTCACCGAAGCGCATGTTCGCGAAGCCCCCGAGCTGGAGGAACAGCGAGCGGCGCACGCCCATGTTGAACGACCGTGGGTAGAACCGGTCCAGCTTCCTCCTGCCGCCCCTTATGCCGCCTGTGGTGAGGAAGGAGGTCATACTGTAGTTGATGGCCTTCTGCACAGCTGTGAAGCTCTCCGCCGCACGGTCGGGGCCGCCGAACGCGTCGCACTCCTCCCGCCTTAGCTCATCGTCTATCGCCCTGAGATACCCCCGTGGCACGACGCAGTCGCTGTCAAGTATCAGCAGGAACTCCCCAGAGGCGTGCTCCGCGCCGTTGTTACGTGCCACGGCGGGGCCGCCGTTAGACTGCACCACATACTTCGCACTTAAGGTCCCGGCATAACGCTCCGCCACCTCGCCACAGCAGTCAGTGCTGCCGTCCTCAACCACCACCACCTCGAAGTCCCCCTCGCCACGTATGGCGGCAAGGCTCTCCAACAGCTCGGCGGCCTCAGAGGGGCGGTTGAAGACGGGTATGATGAACGAGTATCTCATCCTGCGGCTTAAGGTTCGCGGCACAAAGATAGGTATAATAATCGTGACCGCCCCTAAGGGCCGGGCTTTTATGCGCCTCACAGCTGCCCTTCGCGGAAGGCCTCTACACCCCTTCAGTCAAAGGGGTCTACACCCCTTCGGGGCTTGCCTTAACCGCCCGCGACAGGCAGCCGCAAGGCACGAGGAAAGGAGCGTGGCAAACCGCCTTGTCTGCCACGCTCCCTGTCTCCTTGGCCTGTAGCCCTAAGGGCTCGCCTAAGCTTGCTTGTAGTTGCCGAGCTGCCCTGCGTCTATGCGGCCGATCCACAAGGCGTGCCTCGCGACCTCCGCCTCGGCGTGGTTGAGGTACACCTCGAGGCTCTTCCGGAAGAGGTCTGCCCTCTGTGAGGCGTTGCGCATGAGCAGGTGGCACATGATGATGTCGGCTGTCATCTCGTAGAGATGCCTTGCGCAGAGGTCGTGGATGTCGTTGTTCTGCGCCTCCTTCACCCTTGCTATGCAGTCGTTGAGCTTCGTTGCCATCGCCTTAACGCGGCTAAGCTCACCCTGAAGCTCCTCGGGCAGGGGCTGGCTCTCCATGTCGGCTATCACTGACGAGTACTGCCCGTTGGTGATGTAGCGCACTGCCGCCACTGTCTGCAGCTGGGTAGTGCCCTCGTAAATGCTCGTGATGCGCGCGTCACGGTAGATGCGCTGGCAGGCGTACTCAAGCATGAAGCCCGAGCCTCCGTGCACCTGTATGCAGTCGTAGCCGTTCTGGTTGGCGTACTCGCTGTTCATTCCCTTGGCAAGGGGCGTGAAGCTGTCGGCCAGACGGCTGTACTTCTTCAGCTCAGCCCTCTCCTCGGGCGTTAGCTTGCGCTCGCGTGAGATGTCCTCAAGCGCCTTGTACAGGTCGACGTAGCGGGCTGTCTCGTAGAGCAGGGCGCGCCCTGCGTCGAGCTTCGCCTTGATGTTGGCTATCATCTCCTGGACGGCGGGGAACTCGATGATTGCCTTGCCGAACTGACGACGGTCGCGGGCGTAGGCCACTGCCTCGTTGTAGGCTGCCTGCGAGAGACCCACCGACTGGGCTGCTATGCCGAGGCGGGCGCCGTTCATAAGTGACATCACGTACTTGATGAGACCCATCTTGCGGTCGCCGCACAGCTCGCACTTGGCGTTCTTGTACACCAGCTCGCACGTTGGGCTGCCGTGGATGCCGAGCTTGTTCTCTATCCTTCTGACACTCACGCCTCCGTCCCTCTTGTCGTAGATGAACATCGAGAGCCCCCTGCCGTCCCTCGTACCTGCCTCGCTGCGGGCAAGCACAAGGTGGATGTCGGAGTCGCCGTTGGTGATGAACCTCTTGCTGCCGTTGAGCCGCCAGCACTGGCACTGCTCGTCGTAGGTAGCCTTCAGCATCACGCTCTGCAGGTCAGAGCCTGCGTCTGGCTCGGTGAGGTCCATCGACATCGTCGCTCCCGCGCAGACACGGGGGATGTACTTCTGCCTCTGCTCCTCGCTGCCGAAGCAGTAGAGCGTCTCTATGC
>JAJPZF010000183.1 GCA_021204545.1 Prevotellaceae bacterium | reverse complement strand
ATTCTTGCCTGTGCGCTCGGGGCGGGAGGCTACTGTCAGCGTGATGACGCCGGGGATCTGCACCTTCTCGCCGTTTGCCAAAGCTTCCTTGACGCAAGCTACAGCTGCCTCGATGGCTGCCTTCGTGTCCACTTTGCTAAGCCCTGCGCTCTCGGCAGCCTTAGCGATGAGTTCTGTCTTGTTCATTGATTAACGCTTTTGTTATAGAGAGATTTAACATTGTTAACGGCGCAAAGGTATGCATTAATTGAGATAACCGCCAAACATCTATAGGAAAAAAATGATTTCGCGCCTGTTTTCGCCGAAAACACTGCCCGGACGCGGCCGAAATGGGCGTGAAAAGCCTAACTTTGCCCCAAGGAGCGAGCCGGAAAGGCGGCGAGCCCGATGGTATTTGTCAGGCTAAGCCAAATGAAAGACAAAGGAACGAGAATTCTTCTTCTCTGCCTTGCGCTCTGCGCCCCGCTGGGCCTGGGAGCGAAGCAGAGGCGCATCAAGTCGACGGAGCCGGTCGCCGTGCTCTGCCCCGAGGGCTCCGCGCCCCGTCTGCCTTGGCAGGTGATGGTGACGTACAGCGACAACACGCAAGAGTGGCGGCAAACGCGCTGGACGAACTCGGCCCAGGCCACGGAGCTCGAGGAGTGCCGGCTGCCGGCAGGCAGCGAGTACACCGTGAGCGGCTACATAATCGGCGACAACACCACGGACCAGGGCTTCCCCCTCACGGCCTATGTGCGTGTGACCAACGGGGAAGAGGCTGACGAGCCCAAGGTCGTGGCCGAGCCGCTGCCGCTCAGAGACGTGAGGCTCACGGGACGGAACCGCCTCACCTCCAACCGCGACCGCGACGTGAGCCTGCTTCTCTCGCTCGACCTCTCACAACAATTGTATAATTATCGTGACACCTACGGGCTTCCCACCGACGGATACACCGAAAGCGACGGGTGGGACAGCCCGACCACCAAGCTCAAGGGCCACGGCACGGGGCATTACATGTCCGCGCTTGCCTTCGCCCTGGCCGGAGAGACCGACGAGACGCTGCGCGACAGCCTGCGAGAGCGCATACGCACCATTGTCCTCCAGCTCCGAGAGTGCCAGAAAAGAACCTTCGTCTGGTGCGATTCGCTCGGGCGCTTCTGGGAGGCGCGCGACCTTGCCCCCGAGCAGGAGCTGCGCGGGCTGGGGGGCACGTGGCAGGACTTCGATGAGTATAAAAAAGATTGGCAGCGGTACGGCTACGGTTACCTGAACGCCATCCCCGCGCAGCACGCTGTGCTGGTGGAGATGTACAGGGCTTACAACAACGAGGACTGGGTGTGGGCGCCCTATTACACGATACACAAGCAGCTGGCCGGGCTGATTGACATCGCAGAGAACGTGGACGACGAGCAGATTGCCCAGACTGCGCTGCTCACGGCCAAGGACATGGGCCTCTGGGTGTGGAACCGTCTGCACTACCGCACCTATGTGAAAACGGACGGAACCCGTGAGCAGAGGCAGGCAACGCCCGGCAACCGCTACGAGATGTGGAACATGTACATCGCGGGCGAGGTGGGAGGAATGGAGGAATCCTTGGCCCGGCTGGCGGGGATGGTGGGCGATTCCACCGAAAGCTCGAGGCTTCTGGAGGCAGCCTCTTACTTCGACGCCCCGGCCTTCTTCTCTCCGCTCGAAAGCAACGTGGACGAGATAAGGACCCGCCACGCTAACCAGCACATCCCTATGGTGACGGGCGCGTTGCGCAACTACCGCGCGAGCGGACTCGGGTCTTATTACCGGATCGCCCGCAACTTCTGGGATCTTGTCCAGGGGCGCTACGTCTACGCCATGGGCAGTGTGGGCAACGGCGAGATGTTCCGCCAGCCTTACAGCCAGATGCTGAGCATGAACACTAACATCATGAGCGACCGCCATAGGGACATGTACCCGAACCCCGAGATAAACGAGACATGCTGCGCATATAACCTGGCGAAGCTCACGAAGGAGCTGAATTGTTTCACGCCCGACGACGCCGCGCTCATGGACTATTACGAGCGCGTGCTCAGCAATCAGATCGTCGGCTCGCTGAGTCCGTCGGAGTGGGCCGTGACTTATCAGTATGCGGTCGGGCTGGACGCTGAGAAACCCTTCGGCAACGAGACCCCGCAGTCGAGCTGCTGCGGCGGAACGGGCGTTGAGAACCACGTGAAATACCAGGAGGCGGCCTACTTCGCCAACGACACGTGCCTCTGGGTCTGCCTGTATCTGCCCACTGAAGCCCAGTGGCGGGGGATGACGGTCACGCAGACTTGCCAGTGGCCCGCGGAGAAAAGCCGCATAGAGTTCGGCGGCGAGGGCGAGTTTGCCCTGAAGCTTCGAGTGCCGGGCTGGGCTACGCGGGGATTTTCCGTGACGCTTAACGGGAAACGTCTGGGTTCTGGAGACGTGCGCCCTTCGAGCTACTTCGAGATCCCTAAGCGCCGGTGGCGGAGCGGCGATGTTGTGGAGGTGGAGATGCCGTTCGTGGCGTATATCTCCTACGGTCCTGACAAGATGGACTTGGCGGCCACGGGGAAGAACGAGACGCGCACGCCGTTTCCCCCGATGTGGGCGGGCGTTCTCATGTACGGTCCGCTCGCGATGTCAAGCCCTGACATCCACACGTGGCAGGACGCGGAGTTTAACCTTAAGGCTGACCTCAGCGACCTTAGGCTCGCTGGGCCGATGTCGGACGACGGCACGGGCGGGCCTTTATATAATATGGTGCTGGACGGGAAGAGTTTCGTGCCGGACTACTACGTCACGGGCCGCTGCACGCACTATCTGCGCCTCAACGTCGGGGAGAATGCGGCGAGGAAGACGTCGAAACGCTCGGAAATGGCGGGCTTGCAGCAGACTCTCTCGCTGGCGCGGGAGCGAGCCTCCGAGAAAGATGCGTGGGCTCCCTATGGTTACGCCAGACTTCTCGCACAGCTCGACACAGCGGAGCAGGTCTCCCGTCAGCCTCTCAAGCGGCTTAGCCGGGAAAACATCAGCGCCGCAGCCTCCGCCCTCAATATGTCGCTGAACACGATGCGCCCGTCGGGTCTGGCCGAGCCTGAGGATTTGGCGGAATTGCTGCCGCTTCTCGCCTCGTCGAAGGAGATCCCCGACAAGACAACCCCCTTGCGCGAGGCGATTGACTACGCCGACATGGTGGTGGAGTACGTGAACAACGGCAGCGGCACCCCAGACCTTATCCAGAAAGCCCAAGGCCGCCTCCAGGAAGCCTTGGACGATTTGCCTTGAAGCCCTAAGCTTTATTGTGGCCACCCTGAGGCGTGAGCCAATCGAGCCAAGCCGCGGTGGCCATTCGCTTAGGGCTGCGCCGAGTTTTGTGCGGGAGAGCTTGTGCTTAGCTTAATTATTCATCACTTTGCCCCGACCCATGGCAGGCACAGGCGTGGGCTGGAGGGTTGTTTTATTGGTAAAGGACGTTTACGAACGTTGTCTTCCACAATCAAACCTCGCAAGTTTGACGATACACAAGAAGGCACGGCAACGAAACTTCTGCGTTGTGTGTATTATATCCTGCCTGTCGCAGCCGTGAGGCTCGGAGGTGTGGCGTATAATATTCTTAGGGCGCAAGCTGACTTGCTTTGCTTATCCTTGTGTATGGGCGATGCGAGAGCCTGATTGTGGGATAAGCGAGAGTATAGACCCCCACGTCTTTTCTTTTAATCTTAAACTTTTAGAGAGGCAAACCTGACAGGGAGGCGCGGGCGACGGGAGAATTATGTACGAAAGAACGTTGCCGTTAGCTTGTTGCAGAAAGGGCGGTGTTCGGTGATTCCCCGGCGATGGTGGCGACGAGGCGGCGGCTTCCGCCATAGTCACGGAACTCGCAGAGGTAGATGCCCTGCCACGTGCCGAGGTTGAGACGGCTGTTGGTGATGGGGATGCATAGTGAGGGGCCGAGGAGACTGCTCTTTGCGTGCGCCGGCATGTCGTCGTCCCCTTCGAGCGTGTGCTGGTAGAAGGGCTCGCGCTCCTTGACGAGGCGGTTGAAGATGCTCTCCATATCGGCGCGAACGTCGGGGTCCGCGTTCTCGTTGATGGTTAGAGCCGCAGACGTGTGCTTAAGGAATAGGTGCAGCAAGCCCGTGCGTGGCAGTGGGGGCAGGTGGCTAAGCACCTCACTCGTCACGAGGTGGAAGCCTCGCCTTCTTGCCTTCAGCACGAACTCCACTTGCTGCCACATACAGTCACCTGAGGTAAGGGTTATATAACCTCTCGTACCCAATCTCCGTGCTTGGGCCGTGACCGGGGTACACTACGGTCTCATCGGGAAGACAAAGGAGCTTCTCCCTGACGCTCCGTATCTCTTGCCTCCAACTGCCCAAGGGCACGTCCGTCCGCCCAAGGCTGCCTTGGAAAAGCGTGTCGCCTGAGAACAACACCCCCTCACCATCAGAGTAGAAGCACACTCCCCCAGGCGTGTGTCCGGGGGTGTGTATCACCCTGAGCCTAAGCTCACCGCAGGCGATCTCCTGCCCATCCGTAAGGGTGCAGTCGAGCCCCACCTTAGGTAGCGGCAGCCGTGTGCCGCAAAGCTCAAGGGCGAGGTCAGGGTTGCCGTTGTAGACCTGCACCTCAAGGGCGTGGCACTCCGCACGTAGCCCGTACGTCTCGTAGACCAGGTCAAGCCCGAAGACGTGGTCGAAGTGCGCGTGCGTCAGCAAGGCGTGGCTTAGCGCGATGCCCTCCCCTTCGACGTAACGCCTGATATGGGAGAACTCCTCCTCGGAGCACGCTCCCGGGTCGATAATGACACCCGCCCCCTTCGGGTCACTCACAATGTAGCAGTTCACGCCGACGGGGTTAAGCGTGAGCCTCTTAACATTAATCCTCATAAGCATACGTATACAATCTGCTTTCCCTTGAAGTACTCTTCTTCGAAGTAGTCGCTCACCGCCATCACCTCCGCCGCCTGTCCGAGGGGTCTCGTCTCAGCCTGCAAGTCCCCTCCCTTAAGGCACACCACACCGTTCGGCG
>JAJPZF010000268.1 GCA_021204545.1 Prevotellaceae bacterium | reverse complement strand
CCATCACCTCGAGGGTTAGGTGGCGGTAGGCTATGCGCTCGCGCGGCTTGGGGAACTCTCCCTTTATCTCTAGCAGCAGGCCGGCGAGGGTGTCGGCGTCGCCTGCGGCTGGCTCGAAGAAGCCGTCGGGCAGCGAGAGGATGCGCGAGAGATCCACCAGAGGGCACTTGCCCTCGAAGATGTAGGTGCGCTGGTTGAGGCGTATGAAGGGCTTCTTCAGCTCGTCGTACTCGTCGTTAATGTCGCCCACTATCTCCTCGAGTATGTCCTCCATCGTGACGATGCCGCTCGTGCCTCCGAACTCGTCGACGACGATGGCAATGTGCACCTTGTTCTTCTGGAAGTCGTGCAAGAGGTCGTCTATCATCTTCGTCTCCGGCACGAAGTAGGGCTGCCTTATGAGCCTCTGCCACTGGAAGTCGGCAGGCTTGCCCGTGTGCGGCAGCAGGTCCTTGGTGTATAGCACGCCCTTGATGTTGTCCTCCGAGCTGGAGAAGACGGGTATGCGCGAGCAGCCCTTCTCCCTGACGCAGCGCAGCACCTCGCCGAAGCTGGCGCTGATGTCCAGGTCGACGAGGTCTACCCGTGGGGTCATTATCTCCTTCACCGTCTCGCCGCTGAAACGTATGATGCCCTGCAGGAGGGGGCTCTCTTCGGCTATCTCCGCCTTGTCGGTGAGCTGGAGAGCCTGCTCGAGGTCGTCAACGGTGAGGGCCTCCGCCCTGTAGCTAGCTATGCGGCTTGTGAGGGCCTGGCTGTGCATGAGCAGCGAGGAGAGGGGGCGCAGCAGCCTCGTGAGGGCGAGCAGCGGCGGGGCGGCGAGGCGGCAGAAGCCTAATGCGTTCTGCGAGGAGTATATCTTCGGCACTATCTCGCCGAAGAGCAGCAGCAGGAAGCTCAGAGCGGCGGTGAGGAAGAGGAACTCCACCCAGGGCGGGCCGCCGAAGCTCAGGACGCGGCCGAGGAAGTAGTCGAGCAGGACGATGATGGCCACGTTCACCAGGTTGTTGCAGATGAGTATGGTGGCGAGCAGCCTCTCGCTGTCCTGCCTGAGGCGCTCTGTCTTCTCGTCGGCGGGGCGGCGTCGCTGCTTCATCTCGTCGAGGTCGGAGGGCGAGAGGGAGAAGAAGGCTATCTCAGAGGCTGAGACGAAGGCGGAGCAGAAGAGCAGGACCACCGCCACGCACAGCACTATGACGGCAGCCCTGTCGGGCGCTGTGGCTGTTACGCGTACAAGGAGGGCATTAGCGCCCAAGGGGACGGGTGTCACTGCGGGCCGCCGGGCGGGGGCGTTGGCTCGCTTGCCCGTGTGTCAGCCTGCTTGGGGCGGGGTGAGAGGAGCTCGATGGCCTCGGCCCATATCTCGGTGCGGTAGCGGCGCACGCCGTTCTTGTCGTCGTAGGAGCGTGTGCGTATGCTGCCCTCTATGTAGAGCTTGTCCCCCTTGTGCACGTACTTCTCGGCTACCTCGGCCTGCTTGCGCCACAAGAGGATGTTGTGCCACTCCGTCTGCTCTGGCACCTGCGTGCCGTTCTGCAGCGTGTAGCCTCTGCGGGTGGTGGCCAGGGGGAAGCTCGCCACGGGCACTCCCTGCTCCACGTACCTCACCTCGGGCTCTGCCCCGACGTTGCCTATAAGCATTACCTTGTTCAGCGACATAATGGTGGTGTTTTAATGGTTAGCGGGGCAAAGTTATAGACATTCCCGATAAAAAGGAAGCCTCGGGGCTGATTATTTGAGCGGCCCCCGAGGCGAGGCGTGGTCGCGCCTCGGGCATAGGCTCACTTGCCAGCCGTGTAGTCCCTCTGCCCGAAGATCCGGCTGCCGACGCGCACCAGCGTCGCGCCGTGCTGGAGGGCTATGCGGTAGTCGTCGCTCATGCCCCACGAGCACTCGCGGAAGCTGTCGCTGCCCTGGAAGTACCGCTCGCGCGCCCTGAGGAAGAAGCCCCGCGCCGCCTCGAACTCGGAGGCTATCTGCCCTTCGTCCTGAGTGAGCGACGCCATGCACATCACGCCGCATATCCTCGCTCCCTCGAGCCTGCGCCACAGCCCCGAGCTGAGGTACTCGTCGCACTCCTCGGGCTGGAAGCCGTACTTGGTGGCCTCTCGGGCGACCTTAAGCTCCAGCAGGCAGGGTATCCTCCTGCCGTGCCTCAGCGCCTGGCGGCTTATCTCCTCGAGAAGGCGGGGAGTGTCGACGGCGTGGATGAGCGAGACGTAGGGGGCTATGTACTTCACCTTGTTGGTCTGCAGGTGGCCTATGAAGTGCCACTCTATGTCCCCGGGGAGCTGCCCCCGCTTGGCCTGAAGCTCCTGGGCGTGGCTCTCGCCGAAGAGCCTCTGCCCCGCCTCGTAGGCCTCCAGGATGGCGCTCGAGGGGTGGTACTTGGAGACGGCTACGAGCCTCACGCCTCCGGGCAGCTCCTGGCGTATCCCGCTCAGTGCCTCGGCAATCATTGCTCCGCCCTGTAGTGGAAGACGTCCATGATCTGTGTCTCCGCCAAGCCCGTGATGAGGTAGTCCGCCATGCTGCCCGCCATGTAGGCGTCGAGGTTCTTGACGGCCACACGCAGGTCTTGCGCCTTGACCAGCATAGTGTGCGTGGTGCGCTTCTCCTGCCCGCTCTTCTCGTCGAGGCTGAGGAACGCCACCTTAGCCCTGAACCAGCGGTCGTCATTGCCGTCCTGGCTCTCGACAAGGTCGCTGAGGCGGGCCTTCCTGATGTCGCTTATCTCATACTCACCGCCGCCCGCGAAGGGAGCTGTCTCCTCGGTGAGCCTCGCCTCCGCCTCGGTGAAGCTGAGGGCCTCCACGATGTAAGGCTCCGTCACACGCTTGGCGAGCCCGTTCTCCAAGGTCTTCTCGTAGCGGACCTTGCACTCGAAGTACTGTGTCATGTCTCTCTCTATGTGTTAGTTTGCGAATAGTCTTGCCGTGAGGTCTGCCCTGCCCAGCCTCCTAAGCTCGGCTGTGATGGGCTGCCTCTCCTCGGGCTTGTACCAGAAGAAGAACATCCTCTGCCGCCGTTTCTCCAAGTCGGTGCGGGCGGAGTATACCGGCTCGAGCGTGTAGGGGTCGAGCCCTGTGTAGAAGGTCTCTGTGGCCAGGGTCATGGGCGTGGGCGTGAAGTCCTGCACCTGCTCCAGGCGGAAGCCCTCCTGCTTGGTGAGCGCCGCCAGCTCCGCCATGTCCTCCTCGGTGCAGCCGGGGTGGGAGCTGATGAAGTAAGGGACGAGCTGCTGCCTCTCCAAGCCCGCCTTGCGGCACACGCTCTCGAACGTCCGCTTGAACCTTAGGAAGAGGTCGTAGCCGGGCTTGCGCATCAGCCTGAGCACACGTGGCGAGGTGTGCTCGGGGGCCACCTTGAGCCTGCCGCCCACGTGGCGTGTTATCAGCTCGCGGGTGTAGGCAGGGTCGTCGGGCAGCAGGTCGTAGCGCACGCCGCTGCCCACGAGGCTCTTCTTCACGCCCGGCACTGCGTCGACGGCGCGGTACACGTCGAGCAGGGGGCGGTGGTCAGCGTTGAGGTTGGGGCACACCCTGGGGAAGGCGCACGAGGGTCGCTTGCACGAGGCGCACTGCCCCTTGTCCCTGCCGCCCATCATGTACATATTGGCTGAGGGGCCGCCGAGGTCGGTGATGTAGCCCCTGAAGTCGGGCATAAGGGTTATCTGCCTTACCTCACGGAGGATGCTCTCCCTCGAGCGGCTGGCGATGAACTTGCCTTGGTGAGCCGAGATGGTGCAGAAGGCACAGCCGCCGAAGCAGCCTCGGTGCAGGGTGACGGAGTGGCGTATCATCTCGTAGGCTGGTATGCGCTTGCCCTTGTACTTGGGGTGCGGCATGCGGGTGTAGGGGTAGCCGAACGAGCGGTCTATCTCCTCCGTGGTCATAGGCGGGAAGGGAGGGTTGACAATGACATAGCTCTCGCCCGTCCGCTGTATGATGCGCCTCGCCCTAAGGCTGTTGCTCTCCTCCTCTATGAGGCGGAAGTTCTCCGCCTGCTTCCTCTTGTCCTTTAGGCACTCCTCGAAGCTGTGCAAGAGCACGTCGTCCTCCCGCTTACTATAGGTCTTGCTCAAGACTACCGTCTGCTGTAGAGGCTCGGGCAGGGAGAGAGCCTTGAGGAAAGCCCGCTTCCCTATGCAAGCCTGACCCTGCTCGTCGTAACTGAGGCTCTCGTCGCACTCGTCTATGAGCCTGAGCAAGCGCCTCGCAAGCTCCGTTGTGGGTCTCTCGCCCATACCATATATAATAGTGTCCGCCCCCGAGGGCACAAGCACGCTGGGCAAGAGGCGGTCTTGCCAGTAGTCGTAGTGGGCGAGCCGCCTTAGCGATGCCTCTATCCCGCCCAGCACGACAGGCACGTCGGGGTAGAGACGGCTAAGTATCTTGGTGTAGACGATAGTGGGGTACTCGGGGCGTTTGTCGTGCCTCCCGTCGGGGGAGTAGGCGTCCTCGCCGCGAAGGCGACGGGCTGCGGTGTACTTGTTAACCATAGAGTCCATACAGCCAGGGGCAATGCCGAACCACAGCCGTGGTCTGCCCAAACGCCTGAAGTCTCGCAGGTCACCGTGCCAGTCGGGCTGAGGCACTATGGCTACCCTCAGCCCCTCCGCCTCAAGAGTGCGCCCTATCACTGCCACACCGAACGAGGGATGGTCAACGTAAGCGTCGGCTGAGAACAGGACAACGTCCGCCTCCTCCCAGCCTCGCAGCTCCATCTCCCTGCGTGTGGTGGGCAGCCAGTCGGTCAGCATGCCTTGTTCCAGTCGATGTAAAGGCTAATCAGCTGGTGCAGGGCGAAAGCTTTCATATTGTCATGGAAGAGTACTTCGCCGCACAGGCGCAGCAGAGCCTCGTCCCCGCTGTTGGAGTGGAGCAGACCCTGCACGTTGAGGCGCAGCTTCTCCACAACCGACTCGTCAACGATGCCGTTGCTGTCGAGCAGGTCGCTGAAGAGGGCGTGCCTCCTTATCGTCTCCAGATGCTCGTCGCTCACCTCAATGGAG
>JAJPZF010000102.1 GCA_021204545.1 Prevotellaceae bacterium | reverse complement strand
TGTACGAGTTCATCGAGGGAAACCGCTACTTCAAGGTGCTCGGGCTGTTCCTCGTTGGCTTCTGGATAGGCAGGAACCGCCTCTACGCCAAGCTTGACGACATGCGCCCAAGACTGAGGCTCATAACGCTATGGGGGCTGCTGTGGAGCTTTCCGCTCTCGGTGCTTTATGCTTGGAGCGCAGTCAACGCTCATCCTTGGGGAAAGGTGGCGCACACCCTGCTATACACCCTCAGCGTCTACCCTCTCGCCCTCGTCTATCTCACGGCTCTCTGCCTCCTCTTCCTGCGCACCAAGAATGCCGCTCCGTGGCGATGGATTGCCGCACCCGGCAGAATGGCTCTTAGCAACTACATCAGCCAGACGCTTGTGGGCATCCTCCTCTTCTACGGCGTTGGCTTGGGCTGGGGCGCAAGCACGGGGCTGCTACACACCGAGCTTATCGCCCTCGCGGTCTACGCCGCCCAAGTCCTTTGCAGCAAGCTGTGGCTAACCACCTTCAGCTTCGGTCCCCTCGAATGGCTCTGGCGCATGCTCACCTACGGCAAGGCGCTGAGCATAAGGCAAAGGACATGAGCTAAGCCTTCAACGCCCCAGCAGGCTCTTAAGCTTCCTTACGCACGCCTCCCCCAGGAGGGGCTTCAGCACCTTCTTCGTCTGCTTGCCTGCCTTCTTGAGGAAGTCAGTCTTGATGTGGGTCATAAGGCGCAGTGCCTCGTTCTCGTCCTCGTGGCGGGTGAAGCACTCGAAGATGATTGGCTGCGGGCTTGCGTCAGGGCTGGCGAACTCCTGCAACGCCGCCGTGAACTCCTCTTTGCTTGAGGCTGAGAGGTAGCGGAAGCCGAGGTCTTCGGCAAAGTGCCTCACCAGTGTGGGGGACTTGCCGCCGAAGTGACCCTCGGCAGCCATAAAGGAGTTCGCCTCGTCGCCGAACGTGTAGCAAGGGTGCGGGCTGAGCTTGAACTCCGCTCCTATGCCGTTGTTGACGAGAAGCAGGCGCACGTTCCTGCCCACGTGGCGGTTGCCCAGGGCGTTAAGGTCGTAGAAGAAGGCGAGGTCTCCCGTCACGCCGAAGTACAGGCGGGAGGGGTTCACGAGCGAAGCCCCTATCAGCGAGCTCGTCGCACCGTCGATGCCGCAGCAGCCCACGTTGCTCGTCGCCTCCACCCCCTCGGGCAGGTGGAACATATTCCAGCAGCGGCGAGAGTTGGACGCGCTGATATGGAACTCCGAGCCCTCGGGCAGTCTGGCTGACAGCTGCTTGGCAATCCAGATGTTGCTGAAGGGCAGCTCAGGCATCGAGGCATATATCTGCCCGAACCTCTCCCTCTGCTGGTCTATCTCGCTGTGCCTGTTGCTTCCGTCCTCGCCATAGTGAAGGAAGAAGGCTTCCTCCGCCATCTGGAAGACGCAGCTCAGCCTGTGGAAGGGGTCACGCAGCTCCCCGTCCTCGCTCACACGCCACACCGCCTTGGGGCAGAGCCTGCTGGTGAAAGCCGCCGCGGACACTTCGCCTATATGCACCATAAGGTCGAGCTGGATGGTGGACGACAAAGCGTCCTCCTGCATCAGGAGCAAGGTGGGCAGCAGCTTGTACTTGCCGTAGTAGCCGCTTGTGTGGTCGCATATCACGAAGGCGTCGTGCGTTACGCAGAAGCGGTCAACGGCTCTCCCCTGAGCCTCGGTGAACCTCTTGTGACTGCCTACGAACACAGCCACCTTGCCCTTGGGCATCTCAGGCAGCGCGTCCCAGGCGTGGTAACGGCGCATTGCCCTCACGTCGGGCAGCTTCTTCTGGGAGAAGTCCCTGCTGTAGGTAGTGATGATGTTTATGTGCACGGGACCGCCCCCGTTACGGCGCAGCTCAAGCACCGCCTTGTTCACCTCCATAGTGACGTAAGCCTCGTCTCTTGCGTCCTTCACTATGGGCAGCTCCACGGCTATCCTCGCCACGTCCCTTGCCACCTGACGGCGGTCGATGTTCTGCGGTATCAGCTGCCCTATGCGGTCGGTGCCTTGGTGAGAGGTTACAGCCAGCACGGGGAGCTTGCGATAGTATGCTTCTGTAAGCCCTGGGTAGTAGTCACGAGAGGCGGTGGCGCCAGTGCAGGAGAGAACGACAGGCTCTCCGCTCTCGGCTGCCATACCGCAAGCCATATAGGCAGCCGAACGCTCGTCGACGGAGGAGTAGAGCTGGAAGAAGGGGTCGCCCTGCAGGCTTCCCACGAGGGAGAAGTTGGTTGCCCCCGGGCTTGTGATGACCTTCCTGATGCCGTTTGCCTTGAGGACAGCGAGGAGGATCTGGATGTTCTTCTCCGTGCTATAATGCTTGTCTTTGGTCATTGTGTTATGGTTGTGTTGGTTATGTTTCCAAATACGTCAGCCTGAAGCCTTTCTTCAGGCAATACTCTCTTATCACCTTATCGGGACACTCACATGAGCGGTATTTCCTTGTCGGGATGCCCAGCAGGAGCTGGACAGACCTTATTGGCTCATATAGGAGTGGGTAGCGTGACTTGCGCTCAAGAGGCTCAAGCCCGAGTTCTTTCTTTGCCGCAAGTCCCAGATACGGGATGTCGAAGACCGTGTAAGGCTTGCCCTTACGCTGCTTGCCGTTGCTTGTTATTATCACATTCCCGTTCTCGCTCAGAGCCGAGGACACGTGCAGAAGTATTTGCCGGGACGCTTCGAGGCTTCTCTGAGGTGCAAGGAACACCAGCGTATTATCACCATATGGTCTTGGGGCAGGGGTAATGCCTATAAGCAGGGTATGCCACTGCCTTATCTCCCTCTTTGGAGACAGCCCCTGCTGGAGCGGGCGCATATTCTTCCTCCATACGAGTCTGTTGACGAACAACATAGCCACGGCTGCCAGCAACAGCAGCGACACGTACCAAAAGCCCACGAACGGGAGCATGGCTGCCACGACTATAGCGCAGCAGACTGCTATCTTTGTCCTCGATCTTAAAAGCCCGGGCATACCAACGATTCTAAATAAAGCTTGTGGTTTACGTTGAGGCTTGATATGATGCCTATCTCCTCTCGGCTGAGAGCGAACTCGTCTATATGCGAGTATAGAGCCACTCTGGCTTGCTTGGTGGAGGTGAACACGGGGGTGGCACCCGTGTCGATGTGCCAACGCAAGACTATCTGCCCCAAGTCCCTGCCGTGCCTCAGAGCTATTTCCCTCAAAGCAGCGCTTTCTCTTATCCTCTCGTGCATCTTGCAAAGGGGGGAATAGTCCTGAAGCAGTATGCCCCGTTGCCTGCAGAATGCCGCTTCCCTCTCGAAGGTGTTAAGCGGGTGGCGCTCTATCTGCAGTATCTCAGGCACGATGCCGATGCCCTCAAGCTCAAGCAGGTGAGGCAAGCGCAGGTTGCATATACCTACTTTGTGCGCACAGCCTTCCTCTTTCAAGCGGAGAAGGCTCTCCCACGTCTTCCTGAGATAGTTGCCGACTGGCCAGTGAATGAGCAAGGCGTCGACGTACTCAAGACCCATCTTCTTAAGCTTTCCCTTGAAGTACTCTTCCACGTTCCCCTCGTACATCTGTATCGGGTCTATCTTTGTCTGTATCCTCAGGTCTTCCCTCGAGAGGCCAAGCTCCGACAGGCACAGCCTGAGAGCCTCGCAAAGCACTTGCTCTGTACGATAACTGGGGGCGGTGTCGAAGTATCTGATGCCGCTGGCTATGGCTGTGCGGCACACTTCCGTCAAGCCGCTGAGATCCTTCAACGATGACACCCCGCTGCCGAATATCAATGGCTTGCTCATCTCCCACGAAGCCTTTTGGATATGTTGCTTAGCACCTTAGTGCGCTCCCCTCGGGTCATGCCGATGTAGAGGGAGCTAAGCCCCGTCGTCAGCACGCTCGAGAGGCACACTGTGACCGTGGAGAGGAGGCAGGGGGCGAGGAGCAGGTGCAGAAGTGCAGGCACAGCCGCCGAGGCGAGGAACACGAGGAGGCAGAGCAGCACAACCTGCCTGTAGAAGCGTGCCATAGGGAAGTGTGTGGAGCGGCTCACGAAGGCGATGCGCGTCGCTTGCAGCACGACCACTATCACGAGGTAGACGTACATTGCGTAGTAAGGCTCGAAGCCGAGGCTGTAGAACACCCACGTCAGCGGCAGGTGCAGGAAGCCCGTCAGCGTGAGCGTCAGCTGGTAGGCTTTCACCTTTCCCGTCGCCCCTTGCGAGGTGGCGAGTATGCCGCTGTAGCAGTTCACCAGGGAGATGAGCAGCACGAGGCGCACGAAGATGACGGTGTAGGCCGGCACTGTCTTAAGCCACAAGCCAAGCAGCGCCGGAGCCTCGAGCGTCAGCGGTATGACGAAGAAGGAGACGAGGAAGAAGGCGAAGCGGCAGCCCCGGAACACGAGCTGGTGCATCTGCCCGAGCTCGCCCACGGCGTAGCTCTTCACCACCTGCGGGTTCATGGCAAGCAGGAAGTTGGAGACGAACTGGTTGACGACGCTGTTCACCTGGTTGGCTATGCCCTGCGCCGCGTTCACCGCCGCCCCGAAGAAGATGTTGATGATGAGGGCGATGCCCTGCGTGTGGAAGATGAAGCTCAGGCTTCCCACCACCGTCCACGAGGCGAAGCTGAACATCTGCCCCAGGAGAGCCTTGTCCACCCTCAGCGTCAGGCGGCCGCACTCGCTGAAGTGTCGCTTGCAGTAAGCCCCGTAAAGAAGGCGCACGCTCACCTGCATGAGCATCAGCAAGGCGCCGTAAGCGACGAGGCGGTCAAGGGGCACGAGCGTGAGAGCGGAGGCGACCGCGAGCCTCGCCAGCGCCTCGTAGACGGAGATGTAGGCGAAGGCGGACATGCGCTCGTGCGCCACTATCGTCGCGTTGTAGGGCACGCTTATGACGTTGACGACGAAGGTGAGCGTGGAGAACAGGAACACCCAGTTCGCCGCCCCCATCCTCCGGGGGCTTATGTTCATGCAAGTGTTCAGGTACCACAGCCCCACCGTCGCCGCCAGCAGCAGCACGCAGAGAGAGATGAGCAGGTGTATCAC
>JAJPZF010000087.1 GCA_021204545.1 Prevotellaceae bacterium | reverse complement strand
ACGCTCAGGCTCAGGCTCTCGAGGGCGAGACGGTCCACGTTCCCTGTCGCGCTCGCCTCCACTTCGAGGGGAGCGTCGGGCAGCAGGGACGCGTACTCCGGCAGCACTATAGCAACGTCCCCCATCCCCACGGAGAGCGACAGCTCTGCCTTAAGGTTGCCTGCGCCTCCAGCCTCGAGAGCGTCCCAGTCGAGGGTAGCCGAGGCAGTGGCAAGGCTGTAGGGCGTGGCGAGCCTCAGGTCTCTGAGACTGATGCCCTCGTCTGTCATAAGGAAGTGGGTGCGAAGCTGGGACAGCCTCAGCCCGCTCTTCTCTTGGGCGCAGAGGTCCGTGAGGTAGAGCGACAGGCTGTCCCCCGCATACCTCACGTCACGCACAGCCGCAGTCACGTCGCTGAGGAAGAGATGGTTGTAGTCAAGCCCAAGCAGATAAGGCTCGTAGTTCATATCGTAGGCGAGGGCGTTGGCACGAAGACCCACCGAGCCGACCTCGTATACGCCCCGCCCAAGGTCAAGGTTGCCGCCATCGATGCCCAGCCGTGATACGTAGCCTGAGACACTCATAGTGTCGCCCGGCATGTGGAACGCCACCCGCGTGTCCCTCACCTCCACCTTCCCGAGCCTTATCGTCCACTCCACCGGCTCGCTCTCTGTGGTGTCGACCACGGTCGTGTCTTGCAGCTCCAGCGACACTGCGGAGCCACGGAGCGAGGCAGCCGTCAGGTCCACCGTCTGCTCCTTGAGGTCGATGCAGTCAGCATTTAGGTGGAAGTCGCCGATGTAGCCCCTCACCCGCAGGCTTGCTATAAGGTCTTGCGTGTCCAGCGTAGCGTCCTGTATGTCGATGGCGCGAACGCCGAGCCGCGCCTTCAGTATATGCGCGCAGTCCACGCCTACGGTGACCGAGCCTACCGAGAGCATAGTGTCGGGGGTCAGCACGTAGAGCCGGCGCAGGTCAAGGTCAAGGGGGAACTTCAGCCTCACCTCTTCGAGGCCGATGTCCCAGCCAGTTTGTTCGCTTGCTATTCGCGTGGCTGTGCGCACCGCCCAGCGTTGAACGGGCGGCACGTAGAGCAGCACCATAAGGAGCAGGAGGATGATGAACGGGCTCGCCACGACGCACACGCAGGCGACGGCAAGCCTCTTAGCCAGCGACCGCGGCTTCTGCTCGTTGGCTTGCTTCTCGCCCTCTGTCATATCCTTAAGCCGCCTCACTATCTATCTTGTTCTGGGTACGAATACCTCCGCGGCCAAAGGGGTAATACCTCTTTGAGCAAAGGGGTAATACCTCTTTGAGCAAAGGGGTAATACCTCTTTGATGAAAGGGGTAATACCTCTTTGATGAAAGGGGTAATACCTCTTTATCGAAGGGGGTAATACCCCTTTTGCCTTCCGCTCGCCTCGTCATCTCGCCTCCACATTTACCTCCATCATCCTCCCCACGGCTTGCCACAGGGGCTCGTCGGGCAGAGGGGCGACCACGTCCACAAGCTCCCCGCTGACGGGATGACGGAAGGTCAGCCTCCTCGCGTGCAGTGAGATGCCTCCGTCGGGATTGCCGCGAGGCGCGCCGTACTTCAGGTCTCCGCGGATGGGGCAACCGATGCGTGCCAACTGGCAGCGTATCTGGTGATGCCTGCCCGTGTGCAAGAGGACCTCCAAGAGCCAATAACGGTCGGTGCGGGCGATTACCCTGTAGTCGAGCACAGCCTTACGTGAGCCCTTCACCTCGCGGTCGTAGGCGTGGGCGGTGTTGTTACGCTCGGTGCGGGTGAGCCAATGGGTGAGCGTCGCCTCTTCCTGCGGTGGCTCGTTGCAGACGATAGCCCAATACGTCTTCCTCACCTCCCCGTGGCTGGCGAAGAGCTGGTTAAGGCGTGAGAGAGCCTTGCTCGTGCGGGCGAACAGAAGCGCTCCGCTGGCGGGGCGGTCAAGCCTATGCACCACGCCGAGGAACACGTCGCCGGGCTTGGCGTAACGCTCCTTAAGGTACGCCTTCACCGCCTCAGAGAGGGGGACATCGCCGGTCTTGTCGCCCTGCACGATGTCCCCCACCCTCTTGTTCACGATGATTATGTGGTTATCTTCGTAAAGGATATCCATAGGCTCCCTTACGTGTTCATCCCTCCGTCCACTTGTATTACCTGACCCGTGACGTAGCTCGATAGTTCGCTGGCGAGGTAGAGAGCAGTGTTGGCGATGTCCTCCACCTGACCTCCACGGCGAAGGGGTATCGCCTTCATCCACTCCTGCCTCACGTTGTCGGGCAGGGCGGCTGTCATAGCGGTCTCTATGAAGCCGGGGGCGATGGCGTTGGCCCGGATGCCTTTGGGTCCCATCTCCTTGGCGACACTCTTGGCCAAGGCTATCAGACCAGCCTTCGACGCTGCGTAGTTGGCCTGCCCTGCGTTGCCATGCACCCCGACCACGGAAGCCATGTTGATGATGCTTCCCTTGCGCTGCCTCATCATTATCGGCAGGCAGGCGTGCACGAAGTTGAAGGCGCTCTTCAGGTTCACCGCTATCACAGCGTCCCACTGCGCCTCGCTCATACGCAGCAGCAAGCCGTCCTTCGTTATCCCCGCGTTATTGACCAAGATGTCAATGCTCCCGAAGTCCTCCTTAACCTTTGCCACGACCTGTTCCGTCTCGTCGAACTTGGCGGCGTTACTGGCGTAACCCTTCGCCCGCACACCCAAGGCGGCGATCTCGGCTTCCGTCGCCTGTCCCTGCTCGTCTATCACAAGGTCGGTGAACGCCACGTTAGCCCCCTCCCCAGCGAACCTAAGGGCGATGGCCTTCCCTATCCCACGCGCCGCCCCCGTTATCAAGGCGGTCTTTCCTGTCAATAGTCCCACGTCTTTGTCTGTTTTATATGGTTAGTCACTTTAGTCTGTCACTGTCTATCCTGGCCAATGCCCGGTGCAAGATGCGCTGAACGACGGGGCGGCTGTAAGCTACCCCTCCCTCTCCCAGCCGCCCGAAGATGTACGGCACCTCAAGCCCCTTGACGCAGTAGTGGATGATGTCCACACAAAGCCTGATGTCCATAACGTCGAACTGACCGCTCCTCACCCCTTCCATCAGTATGCGGGCTACCATATCCCGCTCCGCCTGGTCGAAGTGCTTGCGCACCTTCTCCACCAACCAGATGTCCCTGAAGAACTCTGCCCTGAGGTTGCCGTTGCGGTTAACCGTCTCCCTCACGAGGCTTAGGTGAGTGTATATCAGCTGCAAGAGCTTCTCCTCTGGGTCAAGTATAGCCTCCGCCACCTCCCGCATACGGTCGCTCATGCGGTCAAGCTCCTCGGCTATCACAGCGTAGTATATCTCGCGGATGTTCTTGAAGTAGGTGTAAAGGGTGCGCCTTCCCTTGCCCGAGGCCACGGCTATATTGTTCATCGTCGTCCCCTCAAGCCCTCGCTTCGCGAAGATGCCTCGGGCAACGTCAACCAGAAGCTTACGTGTCTTCTCCGATGCCATAGCGAGGGCAAAGTTATGCATTTACACCGATAACTCAAAACTATCGCGCCCTTAGCCCGAAGCCCCTTGGAAGTTTTTCTTGCCCTTTTGCTTGCGCGTTAGTGCCGGATGCTATACCTTTGCCGTCGCAAACAGGTAACATCGCGGGGTGGAGCAGTTGGTAGCTCGCCAGGCTCATAACCTGGAGGTCGTACGTTCGAGTCGTACTCCCGCAACAAAGAAGGGCAGCTGACCGCTGCCCTTCCTCTTATTTATCCCCCGTCACGCCCCTAATACCATCGCCATGAAGCCTATATAACAGTCGCCAGACAACCCCTTGCGAAGGGTTCGATTGGGCCCCTTGCGAGGGGTCCAGTTGAACCCCTTGCGAGGGGTTGTCTCACGCCTCTTATACAGGCGCGACGAAGCCTGTTAGAGGGTCTTATAGGAGGCTGCCGTACCGTCGGCGAAGGCTATCTTAAGGAGCTTGACGCCGCTGCTCAGGCGTATGGTGTTGCCCTTGCTTGTGGCGACGAGGCGGCCGGCAACGTCGTAGGCCTCGATGCTTAGCACGTCGCTCGGGCCCGTCACTGTGAGCGTGTCGCCAGTGCGGGCTACCTTAAAAGCCTGCCCTTGCTCAGCGGTCTTGAGGGCTCGAACGCCCGTCGCCACGCCCATGTCTATCGTATATGTCTCCCCTTCCACGGTGGGCAGCAGGATGGTGTTATCGTCGAGGATGGTGTGCGCCTGCTCCTCGCCGTCGTCGCCGCTTACCTTGCAGAGACCTATGCCCGGATAGCGAAGGGGGCAGTCACGCCCCGAGAGGCTCTTGATGGTGACGACGGTGAGCGTGTCGTCGCTCCACTCCTGATTGACCTCGAAGTTGCCCACAGCCTTAAGCCCGTAGGCGTGTCCCTCGCTCCACGTTGAGGGCAGGGCGGGCAGGAGCTGGATGGTGTCGGTCTGGCTCTGCAGAAGCATCTCGGCAATGCCTGCGCAGCAGCCGAAGTTGCCGTCTATCTGGAAGGGGGCGTGGCTGTCGTAGAGGTTATAGTACACGCCTCCGGCGTACTGGTTAGTCTCGTAGGAGGTGGAGTGCTTGAGGGCGTTCTTTAGGATGGTGTGGGCATGGTCTCCGTCCTGCGCACGAGCCCATAGGTTCACCTTCCAGCCCATGCTCCAGCCCGTAGCGTCGTCGCCACGGAGCATAAGGCTCTTGACGGCTGGCTCGAAGAAGGGGCTCTGCGGGTCTATCTGCCTCAGGGGATAGAGAGCCATGAGGTGGCTGAGATGGCGGTGCGACGGGTCGGTGCTTACATCGTAGGGGCTGTACTTCCACTCCCTGAGTATCGTGTCGCCCTTAGCCACGCCGTTGCGGGGGTCAGTCCAACCGCTGTTGAGCGAGGTGTTGGCAGTGTATATCTCAGTGTGCAGCCCTTGGTCGGTCTTCTCGAGGTACGTGTCGAGCTGGGCAAGGTCATCGTCGGAGAGACCAGTAACAGCGGGGTCGAGTATCTCTGTGGCTTCCTTCACGCTGACGAGAAGGTCGTAGATGAGCTGCTG
>JAJPZF010000275.1 GCA_021204545.1 Prevotellaceae bacterium | reverse complement strand
CGCTCTCGCCTATGAGCTGCGCAATGCCTGCCAGTATCTTGCGGTTGTTCAGCTTCACGCACACCCTTATGCCGAGCTTGCTGAAGACGGTGTCCACCATCTGTGCCAGCTCCACCTCGTTAAGCAAGGAGTCGCTGCCAACGATGTCGGCGTCGCACTGGTAGAACTCACGGTAACGACCCTTCTGCGGGCGGTCGGCACGCCACACGGGCTGTATCTGGTAGCGTCGGAAGGGCAGGGTAAGCTCCTCCCTGTGCTGCACCACATAGCGGGCGAAAGGCACGGTGAGGTCGTAGCGAAGCCCTTTCTCCGAGAGGCGGGAGGCGAGCTTGCCGCTGCTCTCTTGCCTAAGGTTCTCCTCCGTTATGCCGTGCATGAAGTCGCCGCTGTTCAGTATCCTGAAGAGCAGCTTGTCGCCCTCGTCGCCGTACTTGCCCAAGAGCGTCGAGAGGTTCTCCATGGCGGGGGTCTCTATCTGCTGGTAGCCGTAGAGGGAGAAGACACCGCGTATCGTGTCGAATATGTAGTTGCGCCTTGCCATCTCCTGCGCCCCGAAGTCTCGAGTGCCTTTAGGAATGCTTGGTCTCTCGGTCATGTCTCAGGTAGGGTTCTTCGCATTTCGGCTGCAAAAGTACTACAATTAAGCCTATTTCCCGTACCTTTGCCCCACAAAAACACATCGGCGAAGCCTTATGGGATTGTTCGGGAAGAGAAGCAAGGAGACGAGGCAGGCGGACACGCTTGCCCGTGAGGAGCAGCTTGAGCTTAGTGCCACAGCCGAGAGCGTCGCCCGCCAGTGGTGGGAGGAGAAGACGGGCAGCCCTATGCCCGACGAGGTGGACGAGTGGCTCAGGCAGCTCACACGCACCGAGGCACGAAGGCTTAACATCGCCACGGCTATGCTCACCCCTGAGCAGGAGGAGCAGGCTCGCTCGGAGGGCAAGCTGGGCGAGGTGCGTATGCAGAACATAGAGAGCCAGATGCGAAGGGCTCGCATACAGAAGAGCCTCATCGAGGACTACGAGCGCCTTAAGCAGTCGCTCGGGGAACACTCCGCAAGGCTATACACCCTCTCGAAGGAGCTGGAGGACAAGGGCAAGGACGCTGAGCAGCTCGACCGCTTCGAGGCGCTTGAGCCTGTCTACGGGCAGTGGCTCAGGCTCAGGGCGTTGCTCGTGGACAGCGACGACAACCGCCGCCTCTTGCAGCAGACGCTCGACGAGCTGAGCGAGGCTGAGGAGAAGGAGGCTGAGGAGCTTAAGGCTATGGCGCAGCTCGGCAAGGAGCTCGACGAGAGCGAGAAGCAGATGAGGGCTGTCGGCGAGAAGATAGAGCAGGTGTACCACATACAAGGCGAGCGCACCATCCTCAACCTCGACATTCACTCAATACAGGAGTTCATCGCCTCACTGCAGCAGCGGAAGGAAGCCCTCGGGCTGGAGCTTGGCGAGCAGACAGAGGAGGAGCGTCGCCTCAGGGAAGAGCTGGCGAGGGTAAGCGCGAAGAAGGCTTCCCTCGAGCCGCACAGGCAGATGCTCTCGCAGGGCAGGCACGTGCTGCTGAGGCTCAACGTCATGAGCAGCGCCAAGGCGGAGCTCGACCTCGTCTCGGCGGAGCTTAGGCAAAGCACAGAGGAGCTGCGCAAGGCAAACAACGCCCTCGAGGCGGTGGGGGCGGAGGCAGTGGAGACCGACGCAGACATCGAGATTATCAACACCAAGCTTCAGAGCCACCGCTCCGACATCGCCGTGGCGGACAGCTACACCTTGCAGGAGCGCGCCCTAAGGCAGACGACCCTGCAGCAGATGCTGCTCTGCGCACAGTCGCACTGGGCGCACATAAGGGACGGCTACCAAGAGATTGACGAGACCTCAGGCAAGCTCCTCGCGCTAAGGCAACGCACGGAGAGCCTCCGCCAGAGCCTCGCCCCGCTCACCAAGGAGCTTGAGGCACTGCGCGCCGAGTGCGCCGACCGCGAGCACACGCTCATCGTGAGCGAAAGCCAGACAGTGACGCAGCTGCGAGGCAACCTCAAGGAAGGCACCGCCTGCGCCGTGTGCGGGGCGCTGCACCACCCCTACCACAGCGACACGCTGCTGGAGCAGAAGAAGCTCCTCGGCGACCTCCGCTCCGAGTACGAGCAGCGCAAGGCGGAGCTCGACGCCAAGGAGAAGGCTCACGGGCAGACGCTCACCGAGCTGACGCAGAAGACGGCTATGCTCAGCCTCACCGAGGCGCAGCTCCTTAGGCTCAGGGAGAGGCAGCAGAGGCTCGTCAGCGAGTGGGAGATCTACGCAAGGCTCGACAGCTCGCTAAGGGAGTGCTCGCCGACCACCAACATGGAAGCCCGCACCGAGATGATAAGGCAGCTCGCAGCCAACGCCGACCGCGACGCCAAGCAGGCGCAGCAGGAGCTTGGCAACTACAACTACCACCAGTCGCGCATCTCGGAGCTATCCCAGGAGCTTGCCCAGAAGGAGCAGAAGAAGAGCGACTTGCAGAAGCGCCTCTCGCAGGTGAACACCAGCTCGCAGGTGCTCGAGAAGCACGTCGCCTACCTCCGCCAGAGCCAAGCACTCACGCAGGCACGCTACCGCTCGCTCTATGAGGAGGTCAACCGTCTCGTCTCGCTGCCAGGCTGGATGAGCCAGATGCAGGCCGACGGCGGCGAGAGCCTCAAGCAGCGCATAGCCGACATGCTGCGGGAGCAGGAAGAGCTCGAGGCAGAGGAGGCTCGGCTGACAGGGAGGCTCGAGGCACTGCTCTCGCTCCTCGACAAGGGGCGCGACACGCAGGCGCTGCTCGAGAGCTGCGCACACCACGCGCAGACATCGCTCGAGAGCCGCCTCACCCTGCTCGGCGAAGGGGAGAGGACGCTTCAGCTCATCCTTGGGGACATGGACGAGAAGGCGTTCTACGACGCAGCCCTCCAGAGCCTTACCAACAGCTTTGAGAGGCTACGTGGACAGTCGAAGGCACTGCTCGACGCCGCCCGTTCCCTCTCCTCGTTGAAGGGCAAGCAGCAAGCCCTCGAGGCTCAAGCCTCCAGCATCAGCGACGGCATCTCCCGCCACAGGCTTGGCATTGACACGTGGCTAAGCCATCACAACGCCTCGGGCTTGCCTATGCAGCACAGCGACCTCGAGGAGGCGTTCACCTCGCCCAAGGACTGGAACGCCCTCCGACAGACCATCCGTGAGGCAAGGCTCCGCCGTGAGACAGAGCAGGAGCTCGTCAACCACCTCAACGCCCGCGTCCTCACCGTTCAGGCAGACCTCAGCCGCACGTCCACGGACATCGACGCGGTTACCCACGAGCGTGTCCTCCGTCAGATGGACAGCCTCTACACCCAGTACCGCGAGGTGGCCCTTCAGACGGCAGAGAGCGTCTTCCGCCTTCGCCGCCACCAGCTCTGCCTCCAGCAGCTCGAGCAGGAGACCGCCAAGCTCCAGAGCCTCCGCGGCTAAGCCTCGTCCTTCTTAGCCTTGCCCGCGGGGAAGACCATCGAGTGGTCGATGCTCATCCTCACCGTCTTCGCCTTCTTCCGCAACCAGTGTTTAGGGTGGTAGACTATCCTCGGCTCCTTCAGCGTGTCCTCGACCGTGACGGCCTCAGCGCTCTCCTCAAGGCGGCTGCGCACCTCAAGGCGGAACGTCCCCAAGTCTCCAAGGTCGACGGTGTTCCCCTGGCTTAGCTCGTCGGCCAGCACCTCGGCGAGGCTGATGAGAGCGTTACGCACGTCTCCCGTCGCCAAGGACGTAGCCTCGACGATGCGCCTGATAACCATGGCCGGCAGCACGTAGTGCGACGACTTTGGCTCGGCGTAGTACACCGTCTTTCCCTTCGACGTTACCAGATTGCTCACTCTGTACTTAATCAAGAACTCTAATGCCATAGTACTTATCGTTGAATGTTACTAATATCTTTCGAGGAGACCTCACTGAAGTCTACGTAGAGACCTCACTGAAGTCTCTGTGGAGACCTCACTGAAGTCTCAGCGGTGACCTCACTGAAGTCTCCGCTGAGACTCCACTGGACTCTCAGCGCAAAGTTATATATAACGGCGGCACGATGTACCTTGTGGGGGCGGTTCTTTGTGAACGAGAGAGCCCCCGCCGAAGAGGGCAGGGGCTCGCGCGCGCGTATATTATATTAAAGGTGTCAGCCTCGGGCGGGGGTGAACGTGAGGATGCTGTGGCAGATGTCGTCCACGCGGTCGCTCAGGGAGGTCAGCAGGTTAAGGTACTTGCCCTTGCTGATAAGCTCCTGGATGAGAGGGTAGACTGGCACCTCGTCGAGCCAGTACTGACGTGAGTAGAAGACCATCGGGCTGGCGTAGCCGTAGCTGAGGTAGTGGTTCTGCACCGCGTCTTGGAAGATCTCCTGAAGCGTGCCCGCACTGCCTGGCGTGTAGATAACTCCCCCGCAGGCGAGCGTGAGTATGCCGTCCTCGCGGATGGAGTTGTCGAAGTACTTGGCGATGCGTGTGGCGAGGGGCGTGGCCGGCTCGTGCCCGTAGAGCCACGTGGGGATGCCTACGCTCTCGAAGGTGTGCTGGGGGTAGAGCTGCCTCACCTTGAAGGCGGTGTCGAGCCAAAGGGGGTCGGTGAACTCTGGTGCCGTGCGCAGTATCGCGAGTGCGTCACGAAGCTCCCCCTCGCTCCTGCCTGCCATGAGCGCTCCGAGGTGCGTCGCCTCCATCGCCCCTGGTCCGCCTCCGCTTATCATCAGCTTGCCTTGCTCGGTCAGACGCTTGCTGATGAGGGCGATGTCCTCGTACTGGCGGGCGAGGCGGCTAATGCCGTGCCCTCCCATCACGCCCACGATGTCCTCCTCGCGGTAAGGCGAGAGGAACTCGTGCAAGGCACTGCTGATGCTGTGGTCGTGCAGCGTGCGGGCAAGGGTCTCCTTAACGTCGGTGGCACGCTTCCCCTTCTCGAGGTAGTGCCGGTAGACCAGTCCGTCGTAGCAGGTCTTGATGGTCTCGGGCTTGCCCTGCTGGTAGCCCTCGTAGAGCGTCTCGGCTGTGTAGAGCGTGCTTTGGAAGCGGAAGAGC
>JAJPZF010000287.1 GCA_021204545.1 Prevotellaceae bacterium | reverse complement strand
GGCTCCAGCACATGATGACTGGGTTGTACTCCTTCACTGCGTCAATGTCCGCCCCCTCGGCACTTATGCTCTCGTTCCACAGCACCGCACGCTTGCCCTTCTCGGCAAGGTACTCGCTTATCTCGTTGATGAAGTGGCTCTGCAACGCCCTGTAGGAGGTCAAGCCAAGCTCGTTGTACAACGTCTGGCACTGGCTGTTGCTCTCCCAGTACGTGGTGGGGCACTCGTCGCCACCGATGTGGAAGTACGGAGAGGGGAAGATGTCGCACAGCTCGTCGAGGATGTTCTTGATGAACTGCACCGCCTCGGGGTTACCTACGTTAAGCACGTCGGAGCTTACACCTCCCGTCGTCCACACCGTAGGCGGGTTGTTGGGGCGGCAGCTGTACTCAGGGTACGAGGCCATAGCGGCGACGAAGTGCCCCGGCATATCCACCTCGGGGATCACCTCTATGTGCCTCTCCTTGCAGTACTCCACCACCTCCCGCATCTCCTCCTGAGTGTAGAAGTAGGGACCGTACTGCTCGTTAGTCCAGTAAGAGCCGTACGTCCTGTCCGTCACACGACAGTTGCTCGCCGTCGCCCCCGTGGTGGTGAGCTTGGGGTACTGCTTAATCTCCGCCCTCCAGCCTTGGTCGTCAGTGAGGTGCCAGTGGAAGCGGTTCATCTTGTAGGCAGCCATTATGTCTATCATGCGCTCCACCTCCTCCACGGTGAAGAAGTGACGACTAACGTCGAGCATGAAGCCTCTGTAGGGGAAGCGTGGCTCGTCGTCGATGGTGAGGAAGGGCAGCGAGTACTCCGCCTCAGTGTCAAGCACCCCAGCCATAACGTTGGCGGGGAGTATCTTCTTCAGGGTCTGGAATGCGTAGTAGAAGCCTGCCGAGGTACGTGCCTTCACTGTGACACCGTCCTCGTCTACGGTGAGGCTGTACCCCTCGTCAGCGAGAGTCTCGTCGAGCGTCATCCTCATGAGGCCGTCGTCTGTGGCTGATGCCGTAGCCCCGAGGGCGGTGGCGTCGTTAATGGAGCTTACGAACTTCTCCGCCTCGGTGGCGAGGCTGTCAGGCAGCGAGCCGTAGCCTACGGTGAAGCCTGAGGTGAGGGGCAGCTTGCCTTCTACCTCAGTGATGCTCTTGGGTCTTGGTGTAAGGTTCACCTCCTCGGCGCACAGCGTGGCCGGCACGAGGAGCAACAGGGTTAAGTGCTTGATGTTCATGTCTCCGTGTAAGGGTTAGTTAGGTTAAGTGTTGACAAAGGTATGCAATTCCATCCCACTAAGCAAGAGAACGCCGAGAATAAGCTTATCGCCGCCAAAGGGAGCGGCTAACAGTCGCAGTGCACTCGGTGAATGCATTGTGGTGCATTCGGTGAGTGCACTGTGGTGCACTCGGTGAGCGCACTGTGGTGCACTCGGTGAGCGCACTGTGGTGCATTCGGTGAGTGCACTGTGGTGCATTCGGTGAGTGCACTGCGACGATAGTATAACAGGCGTGGCGACGAGTGCCTTGTGCTTAAGGCGGGAATTAGCTAACTTCGCGGGCGTGACAGGACGAATGATAATCCTCTCCCTTAGCCTTGCGACGGCACAGGCGACGTTAGCTGCACGGGACCACGACAGCATACCGGAGACCCCGATGAGCGACACGCTGAAGACGGTGGTGGTGACCGACGACGGGAGGCTGCCCATACGGGTGTCGGACGAGGCGAAGGAGCGCATCGGGACGAAGAGCCTGGGCGACATCGTCGGCGGCAAGGCTATGGACAAGATGATGCACCCCTTCGCCATCAAGCAGAGGAAGAGGGAGAGGCACAGGAGGAAGATGGCTCGGCTGCTGTGGCAGTACGATATGGTGAGGGACGAGCGCGACCTCTTGCTGGAGGCTCTGAGAAGGGAGGGCATCGACCCCGACAGCCTCATCAACGCTCACAAGGAGGCTACGGGGCAATGACGAGGAACATCGTATTCGACATGGGAGGGGTGATACTCCCTATGCGGGACATCAGGGAGCCTGTCAGTCGCTTCGCAAGGCTGGGGATGAAGGAAGAGACGGCGCTGCGTATGTTCGGCTTGCACGGGCAGCAGGGCATCTTCCAAGACGTGGAGAGCGGCAAGCTCTCGAGCAAGGCTTTCCTCAAGGCTTACGAGCGGCTCACGGGCTTCAGGGCTTCGTTCGAGGACATTGAGTGGGCGTGGAGAGGCTTCGTCAGTGACCCACCGAGGGAACGGCTGCTGTGGCTCGGGGAGCTGAGGCAAGAGGGCTATAACGTCGTGCTGCTCTCCAACACGAACCCCTTCCTTATGCACTACTGTGACAGTCCCGCCTTCACGCCTGAGGGGAAGCCCATCGCCTACTTCTTCGACCGTGTGTTCTACAGCTACCGCCTCAGTGCCTGCAAGCCAGACCCTCAAGCCTTCCTTAGGATGATGAAGGAAGGGGGCTACAAGGCGGAGGAGTGCCTCTTCCTCGACGACGCAAGGCACAACGTGGAGGCGGCAAGGAAAGTGGGTATGCGCTCACTGCACATACCCGATAACATTGACTGGATTGAGCCTCTAAGGCAGGCTCTCCCCTAAGCCGTAAGCAAGGCGATTAGCTTCTCAACAGCAGACAGCAAGCCGCTTGCGTCCTTGCCCCCAGCCGTTGCGAAGTGTGGCTGCCCACCGCCGCCGCCCTGAATGAGCTTGGCTGCCTCACGGATGTTCTTGCCTATGTTCACCCCACGCCCAACGAGGCTCTCACTCGCTGCCGCCGTGAGCATCGGCTTGCCCTCGTGCAGGCTTCCTATCACTACCAGTGCGTCCTGCACCTCTGCACGTAGCTGGAACGCCATGTCTTTGACGTACTCGGGGGGAAGCTGCACCACCGAGGCAAGCACGCTCATACCGTTCACCTCCTTCCTGCCCTCTATGATGCTCTGCTTCACCTGCACAGCCTTGTCCCTCATGGCATCCTCAACCTGCGCCCTCAGGGCTTCGTTCTCCTCCAGCGTCTTGCGTATCACCGCCTTAACGTCAGGCACGTTGTTGAAGAAGGCACGGATAGCGTTCCTCTCGTCTATCAGGCTGTAGAGCAGCTCCTCGACGCCCTTGCCAGTGATTGCCTCTATGCGCCTAACCCCCGCGGCCACACTGCTCTCGCTCATTATCTTCACCATGCCCAGACGGCCCGTGCTGCTTGCGTGACAGCCTCCGCAGAACTCCACACTGTCCCCGAACTGCACGACACGCACATGGTCGCCGTACTTCTCTCCGAACAGGGCTATCGCCCCCATCTTCTTCGCCTCCTCGAGGGGGACGTTGCGGTGGTCCTGCAAGGGGATGTCCTCACGTATCTTGGCGTTGACCAGACGCTCCACCTCGCGCAGTTGTTCATCTGTCACCTTCTGGAAGTGACTGAAGTCGAAGCGGAGGTACTTGGGCGTAACGAGCGAGCCCTTCTGCTCCACGTGAGTGCCGAGCACCTGACGGAGCGCTTGGTCAAGGAGATGTGTGCACGTGTGGTTAGCCTCACAGGCGTGCCTTAGGTCAGTATCGACACAAGCCATGAACTCTGCCATAGGGTCGCCAGGCAGTTGCTTAGCTATGTGTACAGGCAGGCCGTTCTCCCTCTTCGTGTCGATGATGTCTATGCTGTCGTGCTCGCTCACTATAACCCCGCTGTCTCCCACCTGTCCACCCATCTCGGCGTAGAAGGGTGTCTTGTCGAGGACTATCTGATAGTACGTCGCCTTCTTCTGCGTCACTTGCCTGTAGCGAAGGATGTGGCACTCCTGCTCCGTCGCGTCCCAGCCCACGAACTCCGTCGTGCCCTGTCGTAGCTCCACCCAGTCACCGTTCTCCACCTGTGCCGCGTTGCGAGCCCTCTCCTTCTGCTTCCCCATCTCCACGTTGAAGGCATCCTCGTCCACCGTCAGCCCGTTCTCCCTACAGATAAGCTCGGTGAGGTCGAGGGGGAAGCCATAGGTGTCGAAGAGGGTGAACGCCTTCGCCCCGTCGATGACGGTCTTGCCCACGCTCTTCGTCTCCTCCATCACGCCGTCCAGCAGGCGAATGCCCGTGTCGAGGGTGCGCAGGAAGCTCTCCTCCTCCTCCTTCATCACCTTCTCTATAAGCTCACGCTGCCCCTCCAGCTCGGGATACGTCCCTCCCATCTCACGTATCAGCACGGGCAGGAGGGTGTAGAGGAACGCCTGCTTCTGCCCGAGGAAGGTGTAAGCGTAACGCACTGCCCGTCGCAATATCCTGCGTATCACGTAGCCCGCCTTCGCGTTACTGGGGAGCTGCCCGTCGGCTATGGAGAAGGCAATCGTGCGAAGGTGGTCTGCGCAGACACGCATAGCCACATCCGTGTCCTCCCTCTCCCCATAGCTCAAGCCCGTCTTCTGGCTGATGGCCTTGATGATGGGCTGGAACACGTCGGTGTCGTAGTTAGAGGTCTTGCCCTGGATGGCGCGCACCAGTCGCTCGAAGCCCATGCCTGTGTCTATCACGTTCATCCCCAATGGCTCCAGGTGCCCGTCAGCCTTGCGCTCGTACTGCATGAACACTATGTTCCATATCTCGATGACCTGAGGGTCGTCCTTGTTCACAAGCTCACGCCCCGACACCCTCGCCTTCTCCTCGGGCGTACGGCTGTCGAGGTGTATCTCAGAGCAGGGGCCGCAGGGGCCAGTGTCGCCCATCTCCCAGAAGTTGTCGTGCCTGTTGCCGTCGATGATGTGGTCCTGCGGCACGTGCCTCAGCCAGAAGGCGGCAGCCTCCTCGTCCCGCCCCAGACGCTCCTCGGGGCTGCCCTCGAAGACAGTGACGTACAAGTCATCGGGGCAGAGACCCAGCACGTCCACGAGGTACTCCCAGGCGTAGTCTATCGCCCCCTGCTTGAAGTAGTCGCCGAACGACCAGTTGCCCAACATCTCGAACATCGTGTGGTGGTACGTGTCATGCCCCACCTCCTCCAGGTCGTTGTGCTTGCCGCTCACTCTGAGGCACTTCTGGCTGTCTGCCACCCTTCTGGACAGAGGCTTGCGGGTGCCGAGGATTATGTCCTTCCACTGGTTCATGCCCGCGTTGGTGAACATCAGCG
>JAJPZF010000021.1 GCA_021204545.1 Prevotellaceae bacterium | reverse complement strand
CAGCTTATAGGTCACCACCCCCGTGCGCACGTCGTCCCGGTTAGGCAAGGCAAGGTGCTCCTTCGGCGTGACGTAGCAGAGCATCGCCGTGCCCAGCCACGCTATCCGCGCCGCGCCTATCGCGCTCGTTATGTGGTCGTAGCCCGGTGCGATGTCCGTCACAATGGGTCCCAGCGTGTAGAAGGGAGCCTCGTGGCAACGGCTCAGCTGCCTCTCCATGTTCTCCTTAATCTTGTGCATCGGCACGTGCCCCGGTCCCTCGATGAACGCCTGCACGTTCTTCTGCCACGCCCTCTGCACCAGCTCCCCCATCGTGTCAAGCTCGGCGAACTGAGCCTCGTCGTTGGCGTCCGCTATGCAGCCCGGTCGCAAGCCGTCGCCCAGCGAGAGGGCGGTGTCGTACTGCGCCACAATGTCGCAGATGTCGTCGAAGTGCTCATAGAGGAACGACTCCCTCTTGTGCAAGAGGCACCACTTGCTCATTATCGACCCTCCGCGGCTCACTATGCCGCACAGCCGCTTGTCCGCCAGATGCACGTTCCCGTAGCGTATGCCCACGTGCACGGTGAAGTAGTCCACCCCCTGCTCGCACTGCTCTACGAGCGTGTCGCGGAACACGTCCCACGAGAGGTCTTCCACCCGTCCCCGCACCTTCTCCAGCGCCTGATAGATAGGCACCGTACCGACTGGCACGGGGCAGTTCCTGAGTATCCACTCCCTTGTCTCGTGTATGTTAGCCCCCGTGGAGAGGTCCATCAGCGTGTCGCCGCCCCAGCGGCATGACCACACCGCCTTCTCCACCTCCTCCTCAATGGACGACGAGGTTGCCGAGTTGCCTATGTTCGTGTTGATCTTCACGCGGAAGTTCCTGCCTATTATCATAGGCTCTGCCTCAGGGTGGTTGATGTTCGAGGGCAGGGCGGCTCTCCCACGGGCTATCTCCTGCCTCACGAACTCAGGCGTTATGTAGGTCTCGATGCCAAGCTCGCGGCAGTTCATGTTCTCCCTTATGGCGACGTACTCCATCTCAGGCGTCACGATGCCCGCCTTGGCAAGAGCCATCTGCGTCACCTCGGGCGTGCCACGTCGTGCCTCTATCCAAGGCTCACGCAGTCGGGGCAAGCCCTTCTTCAGGTCCACCTTAATGCTGGGGTCGCTGAACGGCCCGCTCGTGTCGTATATCAGCACGGGGGCGTTCTCCTGCCTCACCGTCCTCCCTTGGGCGTCCCGCGTGACGGTGGGCGTGAGGTTCACCTTCTGCATCCCCACCCTAAGGAAGGGGTACAGCTCGCCCTTCATATAATACTTCTCTCTTTTGGCGTAAGCTCCGTTATCGTTTGGCATAGTCTCTCTTTGTTAGTTATCAAGGAAGGCGGTAAGGGGCGAGCTCGCCTCCGCACAGTCCCGCACCGCCCCGAGACCCGCCTCGTAGGCTCTGCGCCCTGCAATGACCGCCTCCTTGAAGGCTACTGCCATCTCGACAGGGTCAGAGCTGACAGCTATGGCGGTGTTAACGAGACAGCAGTCCGCCCCCATCTCCATAGCCTCCGCCGCGTGACTTGGCGCGCCGATGCCGGCGTCCACCACCACCGGCACACGTGCCTGCTCTATGATAATCTGAAGGAAGTCCCTCGTGCGCAAACCCTTGTTCGTGCCTATGGGAGCGCCGAGGGGCATCACCGTGGCAGCCCCCGCCTCCTCCAGTCTCTTGCACAGCGTGGGGTCTGCCTGGCAGTAGGGCAGCACCACGAAGCCCATCTTCACCAGCCGCTCCGTCGCCTTGAGCGTCTCCGTCGAGTCAGGCAGCAGGTAGCGGGGGTCAGGGTGTATCTCCAGCTTCAGCCAGTTAGTGCCGAACGCCTCCCTCGCCATCTGCGCGGCGAAGACGGCCTCCTCCGCGTCCCTCACGCCCGACGTGTTGGGCAGCAGCTGCACACCCTGTATATGCCTCAGGAGGTCGTCCTCCGTGTCTCCCAGTTCTATCCTCTTCATCGCCACGGTCACCAGCTCCGCCCCGCTCGCCTCTATGGCTCTTGCCATAAGGGCGTTGTCGTTGAACTTCCCCGTGCCAAGCAGCAGGCGTGAGCCGAACTCCCTGCCTGCTATCGTAAGTTTATCCATAGTCTTCTAATGCTTTAAGTGTCAGTCTCATCTCCTCCGCGGGGTCAGACGCGCGCAGCACACTGCCGCTCAGCGCAATGCCGTCCACTCCCGTACGCATAAGCTCTGGTATGTCCTCTCTCCCGATGCCCCCTATAGCCACCAAGGGCAGCCTTATGCCCTCACGCCTCAGCCCGCGTATGATGCTCTCGTATCCCTCCAGCCCAAGCACAGGGGCGAGCCCCGTCTTAGTCGTGGTGAAGCGATAGGGGCCAGCCCCCACGTAGCTTGCCCCCATCCTCCAGTGTTCCCTCACTTGCTCCAGGGTGTTCGCCGTGCCGCCTATGATGAAGCCAGCTCCCGCCAGTCTCCTCGCCTCGCCGACGGGCAAGTCCCTCTGCCCGAGGTGCACCCCGTCCGCTCCCGCCGCCAATGCCACGTCCAGCCGGTCGTCAACGATAAGCCTCGCCCCGGCCTCGTGGCATAGCCCGACAGCCTCAACAGCAGCCTCGTATAGCTCCCTTCCGCTCGCCTCCTTCATCCTGAGCTGCACCCAGCGGCAGCCCCCCTGGAGGGCGAGGCGCGCGGTGTCGAGCGTAGAGTACCTATCCGTCTGGTGTGTTATGAACTGAAGCCTTGTCATCCCCCGTACGCCGCCTTCACGATGATTACCTCCGAGCCTTCCCTCAGGGCAGTCCCGTCCCACTCTTCACGCCTTGCCAACCTGCCGTCTATGGCGAGAGCCACGCCCCTCTCGGGCAAGGCAAGCTCCCGGGCAAGCTCCAAGAGCGTGGCGGCCTCCGTCGTCGCGGCCTTTCCGTTTATCCTTATGCTTGTCATTGCCTATACAATTAGCCCCGAATGCCGACCGTCCTTGGTCATCACTCGGGGTCTCCATTATTAGTTGTCTCCTCCCTACGGCAGCATTGTCTGCGTCAGGTCTGTGGGTATGATCTCAGCCCCTCGCCGCACCATGTGGAGCAGTCGGGACACCCCCGAGATTTATTCCAAGCGCGAAGATAGGGAAAAAACGCTCATCCCGCCCCTTGCCTGCAACTTTTTGTCATGAGCAAAGGCATGGGGCTTCCAGTGAAAGGCATACTGAAAGGAACATAAAGGCATAGCGTTCGCCCCCCCCCTCCTGGTTCGTTCTTTGACATATTGACACAAGCAAGCCCCCTCCTCACTGCTGAGGAAGGGGCTTCTGCCGTCGGGATGACCAGACTCGAACTGGCGACCTCGCGCCCCCCAGACGTGTGCGCTACCAACTGCGCTACATCCCGATTAGGCTTGGCGGGGGCAAAGGTAGGCACTTCTTTTGTTTCCACCAAACTATTTCGTACTTTTGTGGCTCGAACCAAGCAAGGATGTCTTTTGTGGAAAGCATAAGAGTGACTGCACCCTTGAGGCTTAGCTCAGCTGTATGCCTGCCCGCGAGCAAGAGCCTGAGCAACAGGGCGTTGATCTTGAGCGCGCTCTCGGGGGGCGTGCCTCAGCCTCTTAACCTCTCCGACTGCGACGACACGAGGGTTATGCTGCGAGCTTTACGCATGGGCGACGGGCTGGTGGACATCGGGGCGGCGGGCACGGCGATGCGCTTCCTCACGGCTTACTTCAGCCAGGCCGAGGGCTCTCACACCATCACTGGCACGGAGCGCATGCTGAGGCGTCCCGTCCGTGTGCTTGTGGACGCTCTGAGGCAGCTCGGCGCAAGCGTCAGTTACACGGGGGCGGTGGGCTTCCCTCCACTGCGCATTGAGGGACGAAGGCTGAGGGGCGGCACGCTAAGCCTGCGGGGCGACGTGAGCAGCCAGTACATCTCCGCCTTGCTCATGATAGCCCCTAAGCTGAGCGGAGGGCTGCGCCTCTGCCTGACGGGCGGGACGGTGAGCCGCCCCTACATAGACATGACGTTAAGGATGATGTGCGAGTTCGGCGCTGAGGCGCGGTGGGAAGGGGCGGACGTTATATGCGTCAGCGAGAAGCCCTACGAGGCTGTGGAGTACAGTGTGGAGAGTGACTGGAGCGCGGCGGGCTACTGGTACGAGGCGGTGGCTCTGAGCCGTGACGCAGACGCAGAGGTGACGCTCAAGGGGTTGCGCGAGGGAAGCTTGCAGGGCGACAGCCGCGTGAGGGACTTCTTCCTGCCTCTCGGGGTGCGCACCACATTCGCCGGCGAGGGTGTCAGGCTGAGCAAATGCCCTCTGGCGGCGAGCCACCTCGAGCTGGACCTCAGGGAGCAGCCTGACCTTGCGCAGACGCTCGTGGCGACGTGTTGCTGCCTGGGCGTGACGTTCCGCCTCACTGGGCTGCATAACCTCAGGATAAAGGAGACGGACCGCATCACGGCATTGCAGAAGGAGCTGGGGAAGCTGGGCTTCGTGCTTCGCGCCACGGACGACGGCGAGATCTCCTGGACGGGAGAGAGGACGCAGCCGATGGCATTCCCGTCGATAGACACCTACGACGACCACCGCATGGCTATGTCCCTCGCCCCGTGTTGCCTGCAGTGCGGGGCGTTGAGGGTGAACAACCCACAGGTGGTAAGCAAGTCGTACCCAAGGTTCTGGGATGACCTTTCCCAGGCTGGCTTCAATATCACCAAAGCGGATGAGCGATAACACGCCATGCTGCGGCATGCACGAGAGGTGCGAGCGCAAGATGCTCGCTGCTGCCCAGGAGGCGGAATATTACGACGACGAGGAGCTGGACGCATACCGCGGTCGCCCTGCCGGCTCTTACACGGACGAGGAGACGGAGGAGTTCCGCTACGTGCTTTACACCATGCGGGAGGACGAGGTGGCGGGCTGGCTGCGAAGCCTTGAGTTGAGGCAGGTGGAGCTGCCCCTGGGGCTAAGGGACGAGGTGATGATGATAGTGGGGGAGCGGCGGCAATAAATCCGACCCGTAGGGCGTTATGTCATTATGTGGTCTCGACGCATTAGAACCCCGAACACTCGTGCAAGCGAGAGCAAACAAGCTTGCTTGATTTGCCGAGCGCAGCCGAGCCT
>JAJPZF010000123.1 GCA_021204545.1 Prevotellaceae bacterium | reverse complement strand
GGGAGTGTGGAGACCCCCACGAGTGGGAGTGTGGAGACCCCCACGAGTGGGGGTGGGCGGGGACAATAAGCATAACCCAAAAACAACAAGCGACAGGCTTATGATAGAGTTCATCATCAGGGAGAGGGTCGAGAACATAGGCGACCGCAAGGGGCAGAGGGTGTACTACGCCTCCCCGAAGGCATCCTTCGACGTCACGTGGGAGGAGATAGTGTGGATGATAGTGCAGCGCACGTCCCTGACGAGGGGCGACGTGACGAACGCCGCGGTCAGCCTCGCGGAGATAGTCTGCGAGGGGCTGAGTGACGGGCGGAACATAGACCTCGGGGAGCTGGGCAGGCTCGTCGTCACGGTGCCCTCGAGGCGGATGGACAGCCCCCGGGACGTGACCGCGGAGAAGGCCCTGAAGGACGCCAAGATCACCTTCTACCCGACCAAGGCGATGCTGGAGGCTTTGCGCAGGATAGAGATGAGAGTGACACGGAAGACGCCATAGGACTATGCGAAAGCCGGAAAAGGCAGAGGCCGGCAAGGGAGGAGGACAAGTAGCGACCAACCAATTAACCGATAAGACCTATATGAGAAAGACAAGAAGGATCATCTCGGCGGCGTGGAGGACGGCGGCACTCGCCGTGACGCTGCTCATGGGCTCGCTGCTGCTTGTGGCCGAGCCGAAGTGTGACGCGCAGACGTGGCGGTGGATCGCCGCCACGCTGCTGACGAAGGCGGGGGCGGCGGGGCTGCTCTGTCTCGCCGTGTGGCTCGCCCGCAGGTGGAACAGGCGGGGCGCGCTCAGCCTTCCCGAAAGCCTCCGGGAGGAGGAGGAGGAGGAGTAAGTGGCGACGGAGCGGGTCTACTGCCCCGAGGCGGGGAGGAAGAAGTACCTCTTCCCCTCCCTGAGGCTCGCCCGCTCCTTCATGAGCCGCCTCAGAAAGAACTGGTGGGGAGGCACAAGCCACCGCCGCCCGAAGCAGGAGACCCCGAGGAGGGCATACTACTGCAGGGCGTGCAAGGGCTGGCACGTGACGCACATCACCGCCGCCCCCAAGACGTGGCGGAGGCTGAGGCCCGAGCCTCCCGAGCCTGACATAAGAGACTACATTAACTACCATAGCTATGAGCGCAAGAACAAGACAAAAGACACTGTCGCTCCGCCCCGAGTGGCTGGAGCTGATAGGGGGGATGCCCGCCAAGTCGAGGCTGAGGCTCTACGACGCGCTGGCACGTTACGTGACGACGGGAATGGCCCCCGACAGCCTCAACCGGACGGAGAGGCTGGTGTGGAGGCAGATACGCCTCGAGGCTGACCTGCTCACGCAGAGACAGGAGGAGATACGCCTGAAGCGCAGGAAGGCGGCGGAGGCGCGCTGGCGCAAGGAAAGCGCGCAAGGGGGGAGACACCCGAGGCGCGAGGCAAGGAAAGCCGCCCGAAGCCTCAGCCATACCGTGCGCGGCGCGGAACACGTTTCACGCAAGCCTCATCAAGGAGGGGACAATGCCAGTGAACACGGGCGGCCGAGCCGTCTCATGCGCGCCTATGCACTTGCATTCCCGACCGTGGAACGCCCCGTGAAACTGGAAAGAAAGGAACAAGAAACAGAAAAAAGAGAAAGAACCAAAGAGAATAAAGACAAAGAAGAAGGAGAAGAAAGGCTGAACACACGTCTACCACAGTCTAAGAACAACAATAACGCGCCCGCGCGCGAGGACGTGCGGCGCTACGCCCGGGAGGCGAGGCCAGGCATAAACGCCGACAGGTTCTTCGACTTCTACGAGAGCAAGGACTGGCGTGTGGGCGCAGCCCCGATGGCCAACTGGAGGGCGTCGCTCCGCAAGTGGGACGCGTCGGGGGACAAGACGCTCACGTGCCAGCCCGACACGGGGCGGCGGAGCTGGCGCGACGCCCGGCACATCCAGTCCGACTACTATGCGGAATTTTAGGTTTCCCGAGGGCATGAGCGTGAACGAGGCGGACGGCTTCCTCAGGCTCGCCTACATACAGGAGGTGGAGCAGCGGAGCGGCATGAGGGGCTGGTGCCTTATGGACAACCACACCATCAGGGTGATCCGCGAGACGGCCGCCTTCCTCACCTCCGTCTCCCCGCCGTTCGGCCTCATCCTCATGGGAAAGCCGGGGAACGGCAAGACGACGCTCCTGAAGGCCCTGGGCAGGGCTGTGGCGATCGTGGCGGGGCAGTACCCGCAGTGGGATGAGAGGGAGACGAGGCTCTCCTTCTTCGCCGCACGCGACCTGCAGCAGGACTGCCTTGAGAGGAGGCTGCTCCTTGTCCGCCGCTCGCTGCCCCTCCTGGCCATAGACGACCTCGGGCAGGAGGAGGAGATGCGCAGCTTCGGCAACAGCCTCGACCCCGTCAGGGACATATTGGACTACCGCTCGGATCACCATATCTTCACCCTCGCCTCGACCAACCTCACGCCCGACGCTGTGAGCGGGCGCTACGGGCAGAGGACGGCGGACCGCCTGCACGAGATGATGCGGCGGGTCATATTCGACGACATCAACTACAGGAGAAGACAATGACAATGAAACAGACAAGACCCTCAAAGTACAGCAACCGCAGGTGCGAGTACCGCGGCAAGAAGTTCGCCTCCCTCTTGGAGCGCGACCGCTACATCGTCCTCTCTGGCTGGGAGCGGCAGAGCCTCATCCAAGGTCTCGAGACGCAGGCCAGCTTCCAGCTGCTGCCCAAGTGGACGGAGGGCGGGCGCTGCGTGAGGAGAGCCGCCTCCTACGTGGCGGACTTCACCTACCGCCTCCCCTCGGGCCGCCTCGTCGTCGAGGACACGAAGGGCGTGGAGACACCCGTCTTCCGCCTCAAGGAACACATGATGCACCACCTCCTGGGCGTGGACATCAGGAAGGTGAGACAGCCCGGGGAAGCCCTTCCGAAGGAGAAGGACACAACCGAACAACAACAACCACAAACAACAGGACAATGAAGAAAACAGAACTCAAGATGGCGCAAGGGGAGCTGCAAGGACAGCACCTGCGCCTGTGGGGAACGCCCGAGGAGCGCGACCCCATGATGACGGAGATTGACACGCTCGCCGACCTCACGCCGGCCACGGAGCGGGAGGACCCGCTGACCGTTCTCCTGACCTTCAGGGACTCGCACCGCTGCCTGCGCCTGACGGACGACCAGATAAGGGAGCTGCGCTCCTACGGCTTCTCCCAGGACCGCTTCAGCGGCTACCGCATGACCATCGTCGAGAGGGAGGAGAGGGAATGAGCGCGCTGGATGACATCTACGAGAGCATCATCCACGTCAAGGACGCGCGAAGGAAGCTCGGCGACGCGGCACACGACGCGGGAAGCCTCGCCAACATCGTGGGCGGCGTCTGCTTCATACACGGCTCGATGCTGCTCCTCACCAACGAGGAGGAGACGCGCCTGCACAAGGCGGCGTGCCACCTCTCGCGGGCGGCGGAGGAGATAAACGCCTTCCTCGAGACGGCATGGGAGGAGGGGCGGCCATGACGTGCAAGGAACTGGACAAGGTGCGCAACCTGATATGCAAGCACCCGCTCTGCGTCAAGATAGGCCTCTGTGGGCAGCAGTGGCACATTGTCAAGCGCATATTCCGGACACAGACGGAGACGGAGGGCTCGTTGCCGAGGAAGAGGCAGCGGGAGCTCATAGGGACACACACGTTCCCTCTGACGGACGACACCAAGGCGTACACCATGCTCTGCCAGGACCACTATGCCATAAGGCTGGGCGAGGAGGAGCTGCGTCAGCTCGCGAACAAGGAGGTGGTCACCTCGCGCAGCATAAGGGGCGACGTGGTCATGCTCTGCGTCATAACCGCCATACGCAAGGACAACGTGAGGCGCGGGGTGTTCACGCCCAAGGCGTTCGAGGAAAGGCTGGAGCTGCTCCGCAAGGCGGTAGACATCAAGCGCGGCCTGAAGGAGGCACTGGACTTGCTCGAGAGCCTGAAGAGAGACCTGTAGCGCGCCACGGGAGGAGACCCAAAAAAACAACGGGCAATGTCTAACCAACCTAACAACAAACAACTATGACAGCATCAACAATCATTCTGGGCGCGCTTGTGGCGCTGTGCGCCGCCGCCGTCATCGGCGTGAGCGCGCGCCTTGACACCTTGCGGAGGGAGCTCTGCTGGCAGGCGACTGTCCTGAAGACCGCCGTGGAGGCAATCAAGTGGCTGGAGGCGCGCGTGCGCAGGCTGAGCGACGAGGACGAGCCCCCAAAACAGGAGGACTGAGACAATGGATACTGACAAGAGGGACTGCGGGACGATTGTCACGGTGACGACGCTCACGGTGACCTGCCCACGCTGCCGCAAGAGGGTGACGGCGGACTTCATCCTCGACAGCCACATGATGCCGAAGTGCCCGAAGTGTGGCGCAACGCTATTGCCTTGCCCAATCTGTGGTCACGCCATGCAGTGTGACAGATGGCTTCACGGCTGTCCTTATTCTCCTTACGATGAAAGCGACGAGGAAATGGATGAGCTCGCAGAGCGCGATGCAGAAAGAGCTAAGCGCTGGGCGGAGGATGATGGGGAGGAATATTACCAAGAGGACGACTATTACTATTACTGATTTACAAACACTCAAGACAAGCGACTATGGACAACAAGTACATTCTGAGAAGGGAGGTAACGGCGAGGCCGACGGACTTCCACGACGCCTGGAGGCAGGGCAAGGTGTCCAGCGAGGACTACGCGAGGGAGGACTGGGCGCGCGAGGAGAAGGGCTACCTCGTCGACGACGGGCGGGGGCACGAGAGCTGGCTGCCCGCCTCAAAGATGGAGGGCTACGGCTACAGCCCCGCGGACACACGGGAGCAGAGGCTCAGGGTGATGGCAGGCTGGCTCAACGAGCTGCACGAGTACCTGCTCCAGATGCGCGACGCCCCCGAGTGCCGTGAGGCGCGGGCGGACTGGGAGCTGATGGAGACGGAGCTTAGCGCGGCCGTGGCGCACGAGAAGCTGGAGACGCTGCTGGCGCGCCTCGTGAGGACGGCGATGGGTCGTGGAAAGGAGGCAGGGCAATGAGCGTGACGCTGTGGGTGATGCTGTTCGTGGCCGTGTCATTGCTCTGCGCATGGTGGATAGACAGCGGGCGGTGA
>JAJPZF010000255.1 GCA_021204545.1 Prevotellaceae bacterium | reverse complement strand
CCTTCGACGAAGGTGTTTCTTACAGTCCGAGCTTGCGGAAGATGGCGTCAGCCGCGCCGGCGTTGCCTTGGATATAGGAGCGTGAGGCGTCGCTCGCCTTGCTGAGAGCCTCGGGGTCGCTGGTGAGCAGGTGCATTGTCTCGTTGAGACTCTCCTGGTCCCTCACCTCGAAGCAACCGCCCAGCCGCAGCAACGCCAGCGCCTCGGCAAAGCCCTTGTTGTTGGGCCCTATAAGCACCGGCACGCCGTAGACCGCCGCCTCGGGGACGTTGTGAATGCCCGCGCCGAAGCCTCCGCCAACGTAGGCTATCTCGCCGTAGCGATAGACGCTGCTCAGCAGCCCATACCCGTCGATGATGAGAGCCTCGGCATTGCGGGCGCTCTCGTTGTTAGCTTCGTGATAGCGCACCGACGGGCGACGGAGCATGCCCTCTATATGCCTGAGGCGGCTCTCGCTAACCACATGGGGCGCGATGACCAGCCTTAGCTCCGGGTGGGCGTTGAAGTACGAGATGAGGAGCTCCTCGTCGGGCGGCCAGGTGCTGCCAGCCACAAGGACGAGGCCGCCCTGCTTGAACGCCTTGAGCAAGGGCAGTTGCTTCGCCTCCCGGCAGATGTCCGTGACGCGGTCGAAGCGTGTGTCGCCAACGACGGTGACGTTGCTCTCAATGCCCTTGCGCCTGAGCAACTCAAGGCTCTGCTGGTCCTGCACGAAGAAGTGGGTGACGCAGCGGAGCACCTTGGCGTACGCCCAGCCGTACCAGTGGAAGAAGACCTTATCGGGGCGGAAGAGGCTGCTGACGCTGTAGACGGGTATCTTGCGCAGGCGGCAGCCGAGGATGTAGTTCATCCAGAACTCGTACTTTATGAAGAACGCCATCTCGGGCTTCACCAGGCGGAAGAAGCTCAAGACGTTGCCGTACGTGTCGAAGGGAAGGTAGCAGATGATGTCCGCCCCGTCGTAGTGCTTCCTGACCTCGTAGCCTGAGGGGCTGAAGAAGGTCAACAGTATCTTGAACTCGGGATGCTCGCTGCGAAGGCGCTCCATCAGGGGTCTGCCCTGCTCGAACTCGCCGAGGGAGGCGGCGTGAAACCATACGTACCTCGCGCCCTTCTCCACCTTAGCCCTTAGCGTCCTGTAAGCGTTGAAGCGGCCTTTTACCATAAGCCTCGCCTTGCGGTAGAAGGGCGAGGCGAGGACAACGCCAAGCGCATAAAGGTAGATGCCGAGGGTGTAGAGGAGCATCAGCCGAGCTTGTCTATGGCGTGGCGAATGCGGCGGAGGGTCTCCTCCTTGCCAAGGTGGGCGGAGAGCTCGTACATATCAGGTCCCTGTCCCGCTCCAACGAGGCAGACACGCCAGGCGTTCCAAGGTCGTATGCCCGTCTGCCCAGACCAAGCCTCGACGGCTGCCTTAAGTCCCTGCGGGGTGAAGTCGTCCACCGTCTCAAGCACACGTGCGAGCTGCGCCATCTCTTCGGCTGAAGCCTCCGTCCAGCTCTTGCGCACGAACTTGTCCTCCCTGTCGAACTCCTCGGGGGCGATAAAGAAGAAACGGCACAGAGGCCACAGGTCACTGACGAAGCTGATGTTACGCTTCCGCTTGCCCGCCTGCCCGTCCTCGTACTCCACCACCTTTAGCTTCATAAGCCTGACCACATCGGCTTCCTTCTCGGGCGTTGAGGCGATGCCTTGCCGCCTCAGTAGGGCATCGAACTCGGGCACCCAAGCCTCGTCGGGCTGCTTGATTAGGTATTGGTGGTTGAACCACGCCGCCTTGACGTAGTCGAACTTCGCGCCGTTCTTGCTGCACTTGCTTAGGTCGAAGAGCTGCGTCATCTCCTCAAGGCTCATCAGCTCCTGCCCGTTGCCTGGGTTCCAGCCCAGCAATGCAAGGAAGTTAAGCACCGCCTCAGGCAGGTAGCCCGTCTCACGGTAGCCGCTGCTCACCTCGCCCGTCTTCGGGTCGCGCCACTCAAGCGGGAAGACGGGGAAGCCCAGCTTGTCGCCGTCGCGCTTGCTAAGCTTACCGTTGCCAATTGGTTTGAGCAGCAGGGGCAGGTGGGCGAAGCGAGGCATGGTGTCCTGCCAACCAAGAGCCTTGTACAGCAACACGTGCAAGGGGGCGCTCGGCAGCCACTCCTCTCCTCTTATCACATGCGTTATGCCCATCAGGTGGTCGTCGACGATGTTGGCAAGGTGATAGGTGGGCAGCTGGTCTGCGCTCTTGAAGAGCACCTTGTCGTCGAGCGTGCTTGAGCTTACCGTCACCTTGCCCCTTATCATGTCGTCCACCGTCACCTCCTCGCCCGGCTCAATCTTGATGCGCACCACGTACTGCCGTCCCTCCTTCATCATCTCCTCCACAGTGGCAGGGGGCAGCGTGAGGGAGTTCCGCATAGAGCCGCGGGTGGAAGCGTCGTACTGGAAGTTCTCCACGCTCGCCCTCTTCGCCTCAAGCTCCTCGGGAGTGTCGAAAGCAACGTATGCCTTCCCCTCGCTAAGCAGCTGCCTGACGTACGTCTTGTAGATATCCCTTCGCTCACTCTGCCTGTAGGGACCGTTCCCGCCGCCTATGCCCACGCCCTCGTCGAACCGAATGCCCAACCAACGGAACGCCTCGAGGATGTACTCCTCCGCCCCCTCGACGAAGCGGCTACGGTCGGTGTCCTCTATCCTAAGCAGCAGCTTGCCCCCAGTCTTGCGGGCGAAGAGGTAGTTGTAAAGGGCAGTGCGCACCCCTCCTATATGCAACGGTCCCGTCGGGCTTGGGGCGAACCTCACCCGTGTGCAGTTAATGTCTATAGTGTTCATCGGCTGATAGTCCATTGGTTGACGGCGTGCAAATTTAGTGCTTTCTTTTCACTCTTGCCGTATGTTTTACTACTTTTGTCCCACTCTTTACACCAAGCCTATGAGACGCAATATCGCAACACATATCTACCGCACCATCGTGGTGCTCGCCTCCATCGCCCTGCTCGTCGTCTTCCTTCCCCGAAGCGGCGGCGTGCACTATGAGTTCAGCATCGGCAAGCCCTGGCACGACAGCCCCGTCATAGCCAAGGAGACCTTCCCCCTGCTCAAGCCCGACTCCCTACTCAAAGCCGAGCGGGAGAACGCGATGAAGGGCTACCGCCCCGTCTTCGAGATGAACCCCGACGTGGCTGCCCTCCAGATAGGCAACTTTAGCAGGCACTACGACGACGTGATGGACGAGACAGCACCCGAGGGGCTGAAGCAGCTGCTCCTCTCCAAGCTCACTGAGATGTACGAGGGAGGCATCGTCACCGCCGACGAGCTGGAAGACATACGCAATCTGCCCAGCCGCTCCATCACCATCTCCGTGGGGAACGAGGGCAAGCCCCAGACAGCGGGCAAGCTGCACACCTGCAAGAGCGCCTACGAGAGCCTCGTGGCCGAGGCAGACTCCTCGCGCCTGCCCCACAGCCTGCTGCAGAAGTGCGGCGTGAACCGCTATATAAAGGAAAACATGAGCTACGACAAGGAACGCTCCGAGTCGCTTCTCGAGAGCGTGAACCGCTCCGTAAGCAAGTACAGGGGAGAGATACAAGCCGGGCAGGAAATAGTGCACAGGGGGCAGATAGTGGACCAGGACACCTACCTCGCCCTCAGCTCTATGGAGACGTTCTACAACAACGGGCAAAAGAAGTCGAGGGCTGAGAAGCTCTGCCAGGCGTCGGGCAACATTCTCTACATCTCCATCATCGTCGTGTGCGTCTTCATATTCCTCTCCCGCTTCCGCCCCGACTATCTCAGGCGCAACAACACCGTGCTCTTCCTGACCGTTATGACGCTCATCTTTCCGCTCATAACCTTCTCCCTCGCCAAGCACGTGCCGACGCCCTACATCTGCTTCGTCGTGCCTTACTGCATAGTGCCGATCTTCGTGAGCGTCTTCATGGACTCGCGCACCGCCTTCTTCGCGCACCTCACGGTCGTGCTGCTAAGCGCAGTGGCGGTGCCTTACCACTTCGAGTTCCTCTTCACAGAGGTGGTAGCCGGCTTCGTGGCTGTGTTCAGCATGAAGCAGCTCACCCAGCGCTCCGAGCTCTTCACCACCATAGTCTTCATCACCATGGGCTCTCTGCTCGCCTACTTCAGCTTCGACTTGACCAACATGGTATTCTTCAGCGACGAGGGGCTTGAGCTCACGCCCTACTACCTCATCCTGGGCAACGGCGTGCTGCTCAGCATCTCCTACCTCCTGCTATTCCCCATAGAGAGAATATTCAAGTTCACCTCAAACGTCACCCTCATCGAGCTCTCCAACACCAACAACGAGATCCTGCGACGCCTCTCGGAGGAAGCCCCTGGCACGTTCCAGCACTCCATGCAGGTGGCTAACCTCGCCGCCGAGGTGGCCAACAAGATTGGGGCTAACAGCCAGCTCGTGCGCACCGCGGCACTCTACCACGACATCGGCAAGATAGAGAATCCCGCCTTCTTCACCGAGAACCAGAGTGGCAACAACCCGCACGACGACCTCACCTACACACACAGCGCCCGCATCATCATAGCCCACGTTGCCAACGGCCTCGCCCTTGCCGAGAAGCACAAACTGCCCTCCGTCATCACTGACTTCATCTCGACACACCACGGCACAAGCAAGGCGAAGTACTTCTACATATCGCAGAAGAAGAAACACCCTGACGAGGAGATAGACGAGAAGCCCTTCACCTACCCAGGGCCCAACCCCAGCACGCTGGAGCAGGCCATACTAATGATGGCCGATGCCGTGGAGGCCTCCTCGCGCAGTCTAAAGGAGTACACGGGCGAGAACGTCAACGAGCTGGTGGACCGCATAGTTGACACGCAGGTCAAAGAGGGCTACTTCAACGAGTGTCCCATCACCTTCCAAGCTATCGCCAAAGCCAAGAGCGTGTTCAAGGACAAGCTGAAGACCATCTACCACACCCGGATCACCTACCCCGAGCTGGGCAAATAGCCGGCACAGAAAAAAGGCCGCACGCTTTCAGGTTAAAGCAGAAAGGCCTAACTTCGCGCTTGCTTCAAGGCAAGAACAACCGCCCCTGTAGTTCAACGGATAGAACGGAGGTTTCCTAAACCTTTGATCCGGGTTCGATTCCCAGCGGGGGTACAC
>JAJPZF010000129.1 GCA_021204545.1 Prevotellaceae bacterium | reverse complement strand
TCTGCTGCGGCACGACGTTGATGTTCTGGAAGCCCCAGCTGCGCAGGCAGAGGGGGACGATCACCCTGCCCGTGCCGTGCATTGGGCTGTAGACGATGTTGAGGTCTTGCTGCCTGTGGATAACGTCCTGGTCGATGATAGCCTCCTTAACGGCGGACATGTAGTCGTAGTCAAGCTCGCCCCCGATGATGCTTATAAGCTCAGGGTTGCCCTCGAACCTAACATCCTCTATCCTGACCTTGTTCACCTCGTCGATGATGCCCGTGTCGTGTGGCGCAAGCACCTGAGCGCCGTCCGCCCAGTAAGCCTTATAGCCGTTGTACTCTCGTGGGTTGTGGCTCGCCGTCACGTTGACGCCTGCCACTGCCCCAAGCTTCCTTATGGCGAAGGATATCTCAGGCGTGGGGCGCAGTCCCTCGAAGAGGTACACCTTCAGCCCGTTGGCACTGAAGATGGCTGCCACGGTCTCGGCGTAGAGCCTGCCGTTGTTGCGGCAGTCATGCCCCACCACCACGCTCTTGCCTCCCTCGGGGTAAGCCTTGTTGATGTAGTTGGCGAAGCCTTGGGTAGCCTTGCCCACCACGTACTTGTTCATCCTGTTAGTGCCTGCGCCCATAACTCCACGCAAGCCGCCCGTGCCGAACTCGAGGCTCTGATAGAAAGCGTCAACGAGAGCAGCCTTGTCCTCGCTCTCAAGCATAGCCTTAACCTCAGCCTTGGTGTCGTCGTCGTAAATCGGAGAAGCAAGCCACTTCCGTGCTTCCGCTTCGCAAGTCTTAATCAATTCGCTGTCCATAATATCTCAGTTTTATTAAGTCATTTCACTATGTATCTGTCTCCAGTCTCTGTCTCAATGCGGCGGCGGAAGCTCTCGGGATAGCCGGGTCTGACGACGGGCAGCTGGTTGCCCCCGGGTGTCTTACGCCACTGCCCGTTCTCGTCCGTCTGCTTCTCCACCATGTCGTTGTACTTCACTATCAGCCTCTGTGCAAGCATCATCCACTGGTCCATCATATTCTCGCTGTGGCGGTAGGAGTATTCGCTCAAGTACCGCCTTGCCTGCCGCTCGTCCATTCCCTTGGCGTTCTCCTCTATCTCCGCCTGAAGGGCGTTGAGGTCGCCCTCGAGCTTCTCCCTCGTAGCCTTAAGCTCGGGGAAGAGCTGCACGTAGCGGTAGTAAACCATATTGCTGACCCAGTTCTGAAGCCAGTAGGCACTCTTGAAGGAGAATGTGAACGTGTCGCCCGTTCCTTGCCTGAAGCACTCGGGCGCTCCCTCGGTGCAGCAGTAGATAGGCACGAAAGGCACCATGTTTGCGTCGTCGTTCGCGAACCAGACTATGCCGCCGATGTAGTCGGGAAGCCAGCGTCTCATCTGCACCACGTACACGCAAGCGGCCTGCTGCGTGCTTATCGGTCGCTCGTTGAAGTAAGTCTTCCCCTCGCTCTCCCACGTAAGCGGGGTCGGGCGGTAAGGCATCTCGTAGGGTCCCATCCCTATGTCGCTGGTCAGCTCCATAGGCGTTCCCTCGTAATGGTCACGCATCATCTCCTTCACGTCCTGCACGCTCAGCTTCTCCTTCGGCTCGACGTAGAGGGGGAACGGGTTAGTCATGTCCTCGCCCATAGCGTAACCGAGGTAAGGAGTCATATCATCTGCCGCCCATTTATTGAAGAAGCTCCACACACGAGCCTCGCAGAAGCGCGCCCCGCTAAAGTCAAGCGGGTTGTAAGCGTCGGCGAAACTGAAGTCCTCGTCCTTGCCTTTATAGTAGCCCCTCGCCTTGGCGAAGCTTATCACGTCCTTGCTGTAGAGGCAGTTCTCCTTGTCCTTCAGCGGGAACTTGTGTATGCGGCTCTGGTTTGCATGCCCGCTTATGCAGTTGTCCGGTATGCGCACCGCCACCCACACGGGAGCTCCCCCGCCGGGTCCCTTGCCAATCATGTCCATAATCCAAGCCTCGTCGGGGTCGGCTATAGTGAACGACTCGCCCTCGCTCTGGTAGCCGTAACGCTCCACCAAGTCAGCCATCACGCCAATCGCCTCGCGGGCTGTGCGGGCGCGCTGCAAGGTCACCTGCATCAGGCTGCCGTAGTCCATCATTGCCGTCGTGTCCTCCAGCTCTTCCCTTCCGCCCCACGTCGTCTCCAGGATAGTGAGCTGGTGCTCGTTCGTCAGCCCAATCACGGCGTAAGTGCTGTCCGCCTCTGGTATCTCACCGAGGTAGTTGTTCGTCTCGTAGTGGTAGAGCGGGCGCATGTCACCCGGCTTGTGCTTCCCTCCCGGCTGCCAGAACAGGTAGCCGTAAGCCCCGTAGTCGTCGCTGGCGTACGTCACGATAACGCTGCCGTCCTTGCTTGCTCCCTTGCCCACGATAAGGTTGGTGCAGGCGAAAGCTCCCGAGGAGGCGAGCAAAACTATTGCTGTAAAAATCTTCCTCATAGCCTGTCTTTTCCTTATTTTATTATTAGCTTGTCGCTCCCCGCAGCCTTGAAGCTCATGTCGAGCCCACTGACGCTGTGCGTCAACGCTCCGAAAGAGATGAAGTCAACGCCCGCCTTCGCGTAGGGCAACATCGTGTCGAACGTGATGCCTCCGCTGGATTCTGTCTCCGCCCTGCCCGCCACCATCTCCACGGCCTTGCGTGTGTCCTCGGGCGTGAAGTTGTCGAACATGATGCGGTCGCAGCCTTCCTTGAGGGCTTCCTGCAATTCCTTGAAGTCCCTCACCTCGCACTCTATCTTTAAGTCAAGGCGCTTGCTCCTCAAATACTCCTTAGCCTTCGAGATGGCGTTATGCACTCCTCCGCAGAAGTCTATGTGGTTGTCCTTCAGCAATATCATGTCGAACAGGCCAATCCTGTGGTTCATCCCGCCGCCAATGCGCACAGCCTCCTTCTCGAGCATGCGCATCCCCGGTGTCGTCTTGCGGGTGTCGAGCACACGTGTCTGCGTGCCCGCGTCCAGGAGTGCCTGCTGATATTTGTGCGTCATGGTTGCTATCCCGCTCATGCGCTGCATAATGTTCAGCATAAGCCGCTCAGTCTGAAGCAAACTTCTCACACGCCCTTTCACGCTCATCACTATGTCCCCGGGCCTGACCTCGCTGCCGTCACCCTTAAGCACTGCCACGCTCAAGTCCTTGTCGAAGCGGTTGAACACCTCTTTCGCCACTCTCACGCCTGCCAATATGCCTGTCTCCTTGATGAGCAAAAGGCTCTCTCCCGTCTCGCCTTCGGGGATGCAGCAGAGAGTTGTGTGGTCTCCGTCTCCTATGTCTTCGGCGAAAGCAAGGTCGATAAGGCGGTCGTTAAGCTCTTCCACGCTGATCATAGCCGTATAATTGTATATGTTGCAGCCACAAAGATACAATCATTTGGTTAACTTTGCGCAGACTATGAAGATTTCGTTCATCGCTCACGGCAAGACGACTGACAAGAGGCTCGAGAGCCTTATGCAGGATTATTTCGGCAGAATCAGCCACTACCTGCCTTTCGAGTTCCTTGCTCTGCCTAATCTCCGCACTACGAAAAGCCTCACGCCCGGGCGGCAGATGCAGATGGAGGGCGAGCAACTTTCGAGCCGGCTGCAAGCGTGCGACCACATTGTCTTGCTTGACGAGCGCGGCAAGCAGCTGCGCAGCCTGGAGCTTGCCGAGTGGCTCGGGCGCAAGATGTCCACGCTTCAGGGCAGGCTTGTGTTTGTCGCGGGCGGGCCTTACGGCTTCAGCGCCGACACTCACAGCAAGGCCTGCGAGGAGCTGTCGCTTAGCCTTATGACTTTCCCGCACCAGATGGTGAGGCTTTTCTTCGCGGAACAGCTCTACCGCGCGCTTGCCATCCTGAACGGAGAACCCTATCACCACGAATAAGCCTGCCTGTCGTCATGAGAAAACTCTTGCTGCTCGTGTTGCTCCTCTGCGCCTGCCCGCTCGCCCGCGCACAGACGGACGCCGGCGTGAAGGTCGTTGTGGGCGATACTGCTTATACCATATATAAGAGCGTGACGCAGACGGGAACGAAGACCCCGTGGCGTGTCTTCAGCTTCGACGTGGGCGGAAAGACAACCAAATACCTGCCGGGCAAGCTCAGCAACCAGCCGCTCGACAGTCAACGCCCCGTCTTCATCATTCAGCTTGAGGGCGAGGCGCGGCTCGCCGACTTCGCGTTCATCAGGCTGCGCGTGAAGGGCGACCGCCGCCTGCTGCCCGAGCCTATGCCGAGAGACAACGAGTACACGCCCGTCGACTTGCAGAGCTTCATCATCCAGCCGCTTGACGACGAGCGATTCTCCGTGCAGCCGCTCAGCCCCCTTCCGCAAGGGGAGTACATCCTGCTCGACATTAACCAGCAGCCGCAAGGCGAAAGCTCCGACTACTCGGGCTTCTGCTTCACGATAGAGTAGGCGGGATAGACCACTGGCTCATAAAGAAATCGAAGGGGCTGCCGCCTGTGTTTTGCGCGAGGCATAGGCAGGCGTGAAAGAAAGACTGCGCGGCTTTTCCGAAAAGACTGCGCGGGCGTTGGTCAACGTCTCGCTATGTTTTTTAAACGTCTCGCCAACGAGCCCCGAAGGGGCTTGCTGCGCCCCATCGTCCATTGCTCGTTGCAAATATGAGTTGTACCTTCGGCACAAAATTTGGTTGTGCCGACCAACCGTGGGTATCGCTTCGCTTAACCCACGGCTACGCTTATGCAGCCCCTTCAGGGCTTATAACGACATATTCACCATCGTCTCGGGAGGGCGTAAGAAAAAGATTGCGCGGGCGAATTGGATGACTATGCTGGTCGTTTGCCTTCGGCTCACGAGAGGGCGGGCTAAAAAAGTAGCAGAATGTTTGCGGTTTGGCTCAGAATGATTAATTTTGCAAGCGAAAACAGAGAAACGATGCACGCGAGCAACGCATATCGATGGTGGCGCACCCAGGCTCTCAAAAAGAACGTGAGGTGACAGCTGCGCAGGCAAAATAAGGAAAACAACGCAAAGGCTCTTCGTAAAACTCACGGGGAGCCTTTTTAGATAAAACAGATAAAGGCTATGACATACCAAGTCAACGAGAATGGTTACTACGGCAGTTTCGGCGGCGCTTACGTGCCCGAGATACTCTACAAGACGGTTGACACGCTGCGGCAAAGCTACCTGCCCATCCTGGAGAGCGAGGAGTTCCAGCGGGAGTTC
>JAJPZF010000187.1 GCA_021204545.1 Prevotellaceae bacterium | reverse complement strand
TCGAGCCGAACTTGATGAAGCCCAGATGCTCGTCAATCTCGTAGCTCTCGCCCTCTTGCAGGTAAGTCACGACACGGCGGGCGACTGCCCCTGCCACCTGTCTCACAAGCACGTCCACGCCCTCAGGGGTGGTGATGACCACCGTGCTGCGCTCGTTCTCTACGCTTGCCTTTGGCAGCCAGGCGCAGTGGTAGTTTCCCTCGTGATGGCGCACGAGCCTCACCTTGCCGCTGACGGGAATCCAGTTGGCATGCACGTCGAAGACGTTCATGAAGATGCTTATCATCAGCCGCGTGTCGTGGAAATACTCGCCCTCATACACTTCCTCAACGACCACCACCTTGCCGTCGGCGGGAGCGACCACGACGCCCACGGTGTCATCGTCGAAGACGCGGGGCGGACAGCGGAAGAAGTTGACCATGGCCCCATAAACGATGAGGCTGACGGTAAGCAGGGCGATGACGGGGACGTAGTGCCACGTCTTCTGGACGAAGGGGAACTCGAAGGCGACGATAACGATGACATTGAGCGCCAGCAAGGCGACCGCGCTCCACACGAGAATGTGAGTGCCCTCACGGTGCAGGCGGATCTTGCGCAATTTCCTCAGGCGGTTTACCATCCTATACGAACGCCGGGTTAAGAGGTGTCGGTTAGAGCGTTAAGTACTATCGCGGCAAAGTTATTCATATTATCAATGTACCGCAACGATTGCCTTACTATTTTAGGGCAATCTCCCCTTTTCGCTAAACAAATGGCCTTGTTGCTTGCGGGAAACTTGCTTTCGGGCTATCTTTACGCTTGCAATAGACAAACCCCGCCTAACACACTGCCCTTATGCGCGACTTCGTACACCTGCACGTTCACACACAGTATTCCCTGCTCGACGGGCAGGCTTCCATCCCCAGGCTCGTTGACAAGGCGATAGCCGACGGCATGCGGGGGATGGCTGTGACCGACCACGGCAACATGTTCGGCATAAAGGACTTCTTCGACTACTGCTCGAAGGTGAACAAGCAGAGACGAAAGGAGGGGCTGGAGCCGTTCAAGCCCATCTTCGGCTGCGAGGCGTATGTCTGCCCGCGGCGCAAAGAGGACAAGAGCCACGAGATGGGCGACGACGCGCGCTATCACCTTATCCTTTTGGCGAAGAACGAGACGGGCTACCACAACCTCATACAGCTGGTCAGCCGCTCGTGGACGGAAGGTTTCTACGGCAAGCCGCGCACCGACCACGACGACCTCCAGCGCTTTCACGAGGGCATCATAGCGTGCTCCGCCTGCCTCGCTGGCGAAGTGCCGCACTTCCTGCTGAAGGGCGATGTGCAGAAGGCCGAGGAGACGGTGCTGTGGTACAAGAGCGTGTTCGGCGACGACTACTATCTCGAGCTTCAGCGGCACAAGGTGACCGACCCACAGCAGCGCGCCAACCGCGAGACGTTCCAGCTGCAGGAGAAAGTGAACAAAGTGATAGTGGAGCTGGCGCGCAAGCACGGCATAAAGCTCGTCTGCACGAACGACGCGCACTTCGTGGACGAGGACAACGCCGAGGCCCACGACATACTGATATGCCTCAGCACAGGCAAGGACCTCGACGACCCGAAGCGCATGCTCTACTCCAAGCAGGAATGGCTGAAGACACGGGCGGAGATGGAGGAAATCTTCCAAGACATCCCCGAGGCGCTCGACAACACGATGGAGGTTCTCTCGAAGGTTGAGACCTACGACCTCGACTCCGACCCGATAATGCCCTTCTTCCCCATCCCCAAGGACTTCGGCACGGAGGAGCAGCTGCGGCAGCGCATAACGGAGAGCGAGCTTAGGCGCGAGTTCACCAGCGACGAGAAGGGCGAGAACCCCCTGCCCGACGAGCAGGCGCGGGAGAAGATAAGGAAGATGGGCGGCTACGAGAAGCTGTACCGCATAAAGCTCGAGGCCGACTACCTCGCCAAGCTGACCCGCGAGGGGGCGCACCGCATCTACGGCGACCCGCTGCCCGAGGAGGTGGACGAGCGCATACGGTTCGAGCTGCACGTGATGAAGACAATGGGCTTCCCGGGCTACTTCCTCATCGTGCAGGACTTCATAAACGCCGCGCGCAACGAGCTTGGCGTGTGGGTGGGCCCGGGGCGTGGCTCCGCGGCAGGCAGCGTGGTGGCCTATTGCCTCGGCATAACACGGCTCGACCCGCTTAAGTACGACCTGCTGTTCGAGCGCTTTCTCAACCCCGACCGCGTCTCATTGCCCGATATCGACACCGACTTCGACGACGACGGCCGCGGCAAGGTTCTTCAGTGGGTGATGAACAAATACGGGCAGGAGAACTGCGCACACATCATCACCTACTCAACGATGGCCACGAAGAACAGCATCAAGGACGTGGCGCGGGTGCTTAAGTACCCCTTCTCAAAGTCAACGGCTCTGTGCAAGGCGATACCCAACCGCCTGAGCCTCGGCGGCAAAGACCTTAAGATGAACCTCGACAACGCCATCCTCTGCACACCCGAGCTGCAAGCGGCGCAGGCTTCGAACGACCCCCTGGAGGCGGACGTGATAAAGTATGCCCGAATGCTTGAGGGCAATATACGGGGCATAGGTATCCACGCCTGCGGCTTCATTATCTGTCGTGACCCTATCGCCTGCCACGTGCCTGTGTCAACGGCCGACGACCCCGACTTCCCCGAGCAAAAGACCGCCGTGACGCAGTACGACGGGCACGTCATCGAGTCGACGGGACTGATAAAGATGGACTTCCTCGGACTGAAGACACTCTCGGAGCTGAAGGAGGCGTGCCGACTTGTGAAGGAGTCGAAAGGCGTTGACATCGACCTGGAACACCTGCCTCTCGACGACGAGCTAACTTACAAGCTCTACCAGGAGGGCAGGACCGTCGGCACGTTCCAGTTCGAGTCGTCGGGCATGCAGCTGTATCTCAAGGAACTGCACCCGACGGTCTTCGAGGACCTGATAGCGATGAACGCCCTCTACCGCCCGGGGCCGATGGACAACATCCCGTCGTTCATAGCCCGCAAGAACGGGAATGAGCCGATAACGTACGACCTGCCCGTGATGGAGACCTATCTGAAGGAGACTTACGGCATAACGGTCTACCAGGAACAGGTTATGCTCCTCTCCCGACTGCTCGCTGGCTTCACCCGCGGCGAAAGCGACGCGCTGCGCAAGGCTATGGGAAAGAAGAAGAAGGACATCGTTGACGCGATGAAGCCGAAGTTCATAGCGGGAGGCACAGCCAACGGACACGACGCCAAAATCCTTGAGAAAATATGGAGCGACTGGGAGAAGTTCGCCAGCTACGCCTTCAACAAGTCGCACGCCGCCTGCTACTCGTGGGTGGCTTACCAGACGGCTTACATCAAGGCGCACTACCCCGAGGAGTTCATGGCGGCACTGTTGACACGCAGGAAAGACGACATAAAGGAACTGTCGAAACTGCTGGAGGAGTGCAAGGCGATGAACATACAGGTGCTGGGGCCCGACATCAACGAGTCGAACATGCACGCCTCGGTGAACCAGAAGGGACAGATACGCTTCGGGCTCGCCGCCATAAAGGGGATGGGCGAGCAATGCAGCGTCTCCATCGTGGAAGAGCGGAACAAAGGCGGACAGTTCAGCAGCATCTACAACCTCATGGAGCGTGTGCCCGCCTCGGCTCTTAAGCGTAACTCCCTGGAGAGCCTCGCACTGAGCGGCGCCTTCGATTCCTTCACGTCTCCCGCCATCCGCCGAGAGCAGTACCTCACCAAGGACGAGCAGGGCCTCTCCTTCTGCGAAGTGCTGCTGCGCTACGGCTTGCAGTACCAGAACGCCAAGCAGGAGGCGCAGTTCTCACTGTTCGGCATGGAGGCGGTGAGCATCAACCACCCCGCCCCGCCCGAGGCTGAGCCGTGGACGGAACTCGAGAAACTGAACCGCGAGAAGGAGCTTGTGGGCATCTACCTCAGCGCACACCCGCTCGACGAGTACAGCTTCATCCTGAACAAGATATGCAACCTTCACACCGGCCAGCTCGCCGACATCGGGCAGCTCGAGGCGGAACAGGAGGTGAAGATAGGCGGCATCGTGACCGCCGTCAAGCGAGGCGTGGGACACAAGAACAATCTGCCTTTCTGCATCTCAACCATCGAGGACTTCTCCGAACACGCGGGCGAGATCAAGCTCTTCGGACAGGAATGCGCCAAGTGGGGCAGCTATATGGAGGTGGGCAACATGCTTCTCATCTCCGCCAAGGTGCAATGCCGACGCTTCTCAGAGACGCAGAAGGAGCTGCGCATCGTAAAGGTTGACTTCCTCAATGATGTCAAGGACAAGATTGTGGAACGCATAACGGTGAGCATGCCGCTTGGAAACCTCAACGAGGACATTGCCCTCTCGCTCGCGCAAATAGCAAAGGAAAGCCCCGGCACGGTGCAACTTTTCTTCCATTTCATCGACAATGACGGACTCTCACACTTGCAGCTGAAGGCTAAGCAGAAGGTGACCGTCTCGCGGAAACTGGTGCGCTTCCTCGAGGACAACGAACAACTTACTTATACAATAAACTGAAATATAACTATGGCATTGAACATCACCGAAAAGATTTACGAACGGCTGCTTCAGACCGGCAAACCTATTGTGATTGACTTCTGGGCTGAGTGGTGCGGACCCTGCCGCCGCATGGCTCCCATCGTGGAACAACTGGCGGAAGAATACAAGGAGCAGGCCTTCATCGGCAAGTGCAACGTGGAGGAGAGCGAGGAGCTTGCCACGAAGTTCATGGTGACGAGCATACCGACACTCGTGTTCATCGACAGCAAGGGACAGGTGGCGGACCGCATCGTGGGGGCGCAGAGCAAGGCTGCCGTTGAGGAGAGAATAAGGAAACTACTCTAACCGACGAGGCACACCATGGATAACTTTGAAGAACAGCTGCTCAGAGACGCGGAGGACGACGCGCGCTGCGTGGAGTACATCAAGCAGAGCCTGCCGCAGGAGATAAAGGACAAGTTCCAGGACGACGACCTGTACTACTTCATCGACACGCTGAGCGAGTATATCGCCGACCTCATCGACCAGGCTGGCGACGCTGAGGAGATGGAGATTGACATCGAGGCGGCAGCGGCTTACCTTGTGGAGCAAGCCAAGAAGGACAACATAGGCAAGTTCGACCCCGACGACGTGCGCTGGGTGGTTGACGCTGAGCTGGACTACG
>JAJPZF010000207.1 GCA_021204545.1 Prevotellaceae bacterium | reverse complement strand
CAATGTCCGACCAGTCGGCACAAGTCGTGTCAATCAAGGCGGATGTCAAGACGCAAATGGGATATATCACCGACATCAAGGAAGTATTGCGTAAGTCTTGGGCGCTGAAGGTCAACTACTCCGCCATGAGAAGAAACTGAGGCTTCCCCTCTGATACACCGACAAAAGGGCGACGCACCGCAAGGAGCGCCGCCCTTTTCTTCGGCTTCTCCCGCATTTCTTCCCGCGGCGCAGGGCGATTCTCCGCGGGAATTGCCCGATTCCCTCCCCCCGCGTTCGCCCTCGCCCCGCATGGAAGAGGGGCATCGCCACGCAGTGTTTCCGAAAAAGACTTGCAGGATTCTCGCGAATCACTTGCTATGTTTTTGTGAAAGACTTGCAATGTTTTTGTGAAAGACTTGCAATGTTTTTGTGAAAGACTTGCAATGTTTTCGGCAAAGGCTCACTGTGTCCGTCGCCTTTTGCCACGAAAAGCCCCGAAGGGGCTAACACCTTGCGCCCCAAGCCCACGCCCCGTTGCCACGCCCGTTGTCCGAACCCTTTTCCCACGCCGATACGCCATCACCCCGCACCTCATTCCCGTCGCCTGTCGACCCCTCGCCCTGCGCCTGCCCAAATATATTTATCGCGCGGTCTCAATTCCAGGCGAGAACTTGCCCGTTTTGTGGCGGAAAACCCTTAATTTTGGTGCGGGAATAAGCCGCAAGCCGCAAGCTCCCGCGGCAAGAGCCTTATGCAACATGAATGAAGACGCACTGTATTTCCTGACTTTCTGCGTTGGCGCCGTCGCCCTCAGCCTGAAGATGACCCGCACCGAGGTGTACGCCAGGCTTAAAGCCGCCGACCTGGTGAACGATTACATCGTGCCGGGATACGACATCCTGCACACTTTCAGCAGAAGCTATATCGTGGAGGACATCATCGACATGATGAAACGAAAAGGAGTCTTGCAGTGACAGAGGTCTATCACACTTCTAATCAGCGAGTAGACGTGCCTGACACTCGTCATTCTCGCAAGGAACTCGATTTCGGTGCGGGCTTCTATTTCACCACTCTCCGTGAGCAAGCGGAGAGATATGCTTACCGTTTCGCCAAACGTCGGGAGGGGGCGTGGCTGAACATCTACGACTTTTCCGAGGACTGGGCAGATTGGGGGGTGAAGACATTCGAGAAGTACGACGGGGAGTGGCTTGATTTCATCGTTTCTTGCCGGGCGGGAAAACAAACGGGCGACTATGATATGGTTGTTGGCGGAGTGGCGAACGACAAGATATTCGACACTATGAGCCTCTTCTTTGAAGGTCTCATCCCTAAAGCCGAGGCGTTACGCAGGCTTGTCTACGAGAAGCCCGACATCCAGTATTGTGTCCGCGCGGAAATGATGATAAAGCAGTGTCTCACATTCAAGGAGTGCATAAAACTATGACAGCGAGCGAAGAGGCGAGGCAAGTCATTCTCGACAGGAAGATTGCCAGCGTCATCAAGACATACGCCCAGCGTTACAACGTCCCGCTCGCAGAGGCGGCGGACACGTTCTACTGCTCTGTCACTGCAGAGCTCGTTGGCGAGCGCATCGCGGATATGCACTGCCGCAGCGATGGCTACCTGGCAGAGGAGCTTTGGCTTGAGGTGCAAAAGCGCGACAACAAGAGGCAGCAGCCCGATAAACAATAAAGCGAAACAAGATGACCACAAACGAAGGTTACGCCGTCAAGGCGTTCCGCGTGCCGACGAAAAGGTACTGCCAGGTGCTGAGCCTTAAGGACGCGCCCGAGGGCATCGCCCGTTACCGCTCGCTTCACAGCCCGCAGAAAGTCTGGCCCGAGGTGCTCGAGGGCATCCGCAAGGTAGGCATTCTGGAGATGGAGATATACATCAGCGGAAACCAGCTGTGCATGATAGTCGAGGCTCCCGTGGACTTCCGCTGGGACGAGGCTATGCGGCGGCTCGCCTCCTTGCCGCGGCAGGCGGAGTGGGAGCGGTGCGTGGAGCCGTATCAGCAGTGCGAGGCAGGAGCGTCGTCGTCGCAGAAGTGGCAGCCAATGGAGCGTATGTTCCACCTGTACAGCGAGGAGGAGCTGTCCCGCCCGTGACACCTTTATATATATAGTATATGTTAAGCATCATCGCCGCAGTGGCGCGCAACCGCGCGATAGGCTATCAGAACAAGCTCCTCTACTGGCTGCCCAACGACCTTAAGCGTTTCAAGGCGCTCACCACGGGGCACACCATCATCATGGGGCGGCGCACCTTCGAGTCGCTGCCCAAGGGGGCGCTGCCCAACCGCCGCAACATCGTGCTGACACGGCAGTCGCTCACCTTCCCCGCCGCCGAGACGTTCCCCTCGCTCAGCGAAGCCCTCGCCGCCTGCAGGCAGGAAGAGGAGGTCTTCGTCATTGGCGGCGCGAGCGTCTACGGGCAAGCCCTGCCCCTTGCCCGGCGGCTCTGCCTCACCGAGATAGCTGACACGCCCGCACAGGCCGACGCCTTTTTCCCCGACTATTCCGACTGGCGGCTCATCAGCAGCGAGGCGCACCGGAAAGACGACAGACACCAGTTCGCTTACACGTTCGCCGATTACGAAAGACAATGAAACAATACCTCGACCTATTGCAGAGAATCCTCGACGAGGGCGTTGACAAGGCCGACCGCACAGGCACTGGCACACGCAGTGTCTTCGGGCACCAGATGCGCTTCGACCTCGACGACGGCTTCCCTCTGCTCACGACAAAGAAGGTGCACCTCAAGAGCATCATCTACGAGCTGCTTTGGTTTCTCAACGGAGACACCAACGTGCACTACCTCCAGCAGCACGGCGTGCGCATCTGGAACGAGTGGGCCGACCCCGAGACGGGCGACCTCGGGCATATCTACGGCTATCAGTGGCGCTCGTGGCCTGACTACAACGGCGGACACATCGACCAGATCGCGCAGGCGGTAAGCGACATTAAGCAAAACCCCGACAGCCGCCGCATCATCGTCAGCGCATGGAACGTGGCTGACCTGCCTAACATGAACCTGCCGCCCTGCCACACCTTCTTCCAGTTCTACGTGGGCCGGGGGCGGCTCTCGCTGCAACTCTACCAGCGCAGTGCCGACTGCTTCCTCGGTGTCCCCTTCAACATCGCCTCCTACGCGCTGCTCTGCATGATGATGGCGCAGGTCTGCGGACTGCGCCCGGGTGTCTTCGTCCACACGACTGGCGACACGCACATCTACCGTAACCACTTCGAGCAGGTGCGCCTGCAGCTCACCCGCGAGCCTCGCCCGCTGCCCCGCATGCTCATCAACCCGGACGTGAGGGACATCTTCGGCTTCCATTACGAAGACTTCCAGCTTGAGGGCTACGACCCTTGGCCAGCCATCAAGGGGCAGGTCAGCGTCTGATGCGGCTCCCCCCGCAGTTCGTTGAGCTGACACGCCAGCAGCTTTCCGCCGACGAGGCGGAGCGGCTCTGCCTCGCCTTGCAGGAAGAGCCCGTCGTCTCCGCGCGCCTCAACCCGCTTAAGACTGACGCGCGGCTCTCCCTGCCGCGTGTGCCTTGGTGCGACGGCGCATACTATCTGCCCTCTCGCCCGCCCTTCACATTCGACCCGCTGCTTCACGCGGGGGTTTACTATGTGCAGGAGGCCTCCTCAATGTATCTCTCGGAGGTCGTTCGGCAGTATCTTCCGCAAGAGTCACTGCTCGCCCTCGACCTCTGCGCCGCCCCCGGGGGCAAGACGACGCTGCTGCTCTCCCGCCTTCCCGAGGGCAGTCTGCTCGTGAGCAACGAGCCTGAGCCGCGGCGTGCCGCTGTGCTTCAGGAGAACGTCGCTAAGTGGGGCAGTCCCTCGTGCGTGGTCACCCAGAACAAGCCCGACGACTTCGCCCTCCTGCCTTCGGCGTTCGACTTCATTCTCACCGACGTGCCCTGCTCCGGCGAGGGGATGTTCCGCAAGGAGCCGCAAGCCCTTGCCCAATGGAGCCTCGAGGGAGTGGCGCTCTGCCAGCGGCGGCAGCGGGGCATCCTCAGTGGCGTGTGGCCTGCGCTTAAGCCCGGTGGGCTGCTTGTCTACAGCACTTGCACGTTCAACCGCCTCGAGTGTGAGGACAACACGCGGTGGATTGCCCGTGAGCTTGGCGCTGAGCTTCTCTTCGAGCGACACTTCTACCCGCACGCCTTCCGCGGCGAGGGCTTCTTCATCGCCGCCCTGCGCAAGCGTGGCGAGCCGCAAGCCTCTGCCCTCCCTGCCGCCAAGCCCGAGCCGCTGCCTATGCTGTGCGGCGACTTTTCTCTTCAGACATTTCCCAAAAGTCGCGCCGCCTTGCCGTCAAAGTATGCGGCTTTCATCCAGCGTCTTTGCCGAAAACTGCGAGTGCTCAGCTGCGGCGTGCCCCTCGCCGAGCTTCGTGGCAAGGACTGGCTGCCGTCTCCCTCGCTCGCCCTCAGCGCGGCCTACGTCCGAGGCACTTACAGGGAGGTGGAGCTCTCTTACGCGGAGGCGCTCTCCTACCTGCGGCGTGAGGCTCTGCGCCTCGACTGCCCGGGCGGCATAGTCTTGCTCACGTTCCGCCGCCACCCGCTGGGCTTCGCCAAAAGCGTGGGCGGACGGGCGAACAACCTCTACCCGCGAGAGTGGCGCATACTCACCACTCACGCCCCCAGCTCTCCCTTCACCCTCCTTCCCGCCTGAGGCACGCTGCCCCGCTCTCCCGCGCCTCTCGGCTGAGCGACAGGCTGTTCGTCGTCACGCCAATGCGCCACCGATTGGCAGCCTTGCGTGGCAACGGGGCGGGGCTATCCTTAAATAATCGCTGATTTAGCGGGAAAAGGCTTGCGGTGGCGGGCGTTGGGCGTATCTTTGCGTGTGAAATCACAAGGTAAAGAGATTGCGGCAGCGACAACGGTTAAACATGACGAGTAAGAGACTATCTGAGAGAACCCCCGCTATGGCGAGTGAGGACAGAGACTAAGGTTGGAACGACAGCTCCCCCTTCTGGGGGGAGAATAGTTCACGATAGGAATTTCTTCATAAGATTCCAAAGGTTTTAATTAAAGTGTTGAAGGCCAGCCCCGACGTGAGTCGCGGCTGGCTTTTTTCGTGCCTATAGGGGAGGCGGCGCAATCGCTTCGTCGGACCGACTGGAATCGCTTCGTCGGATCGACTGGAATCGCTTCGTCGGACCGACTGGAATCGCTTCGTCGGACCGACTGGAATCGCTTC
>JAJPZF010000203.1 GCA_021204545.1 Prevotellaceae bacterium | reverse complement strand
GTCATCCGCTATAAGCTTAACAGAACGCGAAGGTAATGAAAAAAGGGCAAATCAGTCCTATTCTTGTGCCTGCTGAGCCTTGTCCATGATGTCGCGCAGCTCCCTTTTCGTCTCCCTTTTCGCCTTTTCCTGCGACTGCCTCGCGCTCACGTGGCGGTAGCGCGCCTTGCTGTGCAGGTTCTCCAGGCACTCACCCGGCTTCCATCTCACGGTCAGGCCCTTTATGTTCCCCGCCACGGTGAAGTCGTCTATGCTGTCCGCCCCCTCGCTGTTAATGGCGCAGTAGAACGTTCCCAGCTCGCCGAGCTCCACCCTCTTGCCCTCCAGCAGCTGCTCCTTAAGGCAGTCTGTCACCATGCTCAGCACCGCCCTCACCGTGGCTCTGCCTCCTGCGAAGCCGTGCGCGGCCACCCACCTTGTCATCTCCTCCGTCGAGAACACGCTCGAGCACTGCGCTATGGCGTAAATCTTCCGCCTCGGGTTCTTCCTGCCGGGGCTTGCCGTCTTCGACGCGAGACTATAGTTTATAGGCATATTGACAGATATTAGAATTTTCGTTATCTTTGCGGTGTGTTTCAACCGAGCTTGCGCGAAGTTAGCGAAATGTGCGCTCACTTGGTGGTTTCGGGGCGCTTAAATCGCCTGCGCAAGCCGTTTCGCGCGTTGAGGCACCACGCCTTGGGGGGACGCTCACGCCTAATTAGGCACCCGTCCTCGCTTAGTTAGGCACCCGTCCGAGCCTAATTAGGCACCCGTCCACGCCTAATTAGGCGGAGGCTCACACAGCACTCAGTGTAGGCTCACACAGCACTCTGCGAAGGCTCACGAACGCCGTTGAGTAAGGCCATAGAGCACGCTGCCCATCCCGGCAGTGCGTTGAGTGTGGCGCATGCGGCGGCGTTAGTGGCCATCACAAGCAGCCTTCGGGGTTTTATCGTCGGTGCTGCCCGTTGCCACACTGAGCTCTCAACGGGCATTTTCAGGGCGAAACATTTGGAAAAGAGGCGGGCATTGCCTAATATCGCGGGGCGGAAAAACATCAGTATGGAGCAGGCGCAATACAACTCACTCTTCTCTTTCATCTGGAACATAGCGAACGACGTGCTCGTCAACGCGTTCAACAAGGGCGACTACAAGAAGGTCATCCTCCCTATGCTCGTGCTGCGGCGCATCGACGTCTTGCTCGAAAAGACTAAGGACGAAGTGCTCTCCATGAGGGAGCGCCTGCGGCAGAGCGGCATAAACGACCCCGCCCCGCTGCTCTGCCAAGTCTCCGGCCACCCCTTCTACAACACCTCGCGCTTCACCATGAAGACCCTTCGCGCGGAGACAGACCCGCAGAGGCTCAGGCTCAACTTCATCGACTATCTCAACGGATACAGCCGCGACGTGCTCGACATAATAGACAAGCTCCGCCTGCGCCAGGTGGTGGACAACCTGACGGAGACCGGACGCCTGGGCAGCATAATAGAGAAGTTCACCTCCGACAGGATTAACCTCTCCTCCGAGCCCGTCGTCGACCAGGAGGGGCGCACCCTGCACCCCGCGCTCGACAACCACACGGTGGGCACCATGTTCGAGGAGCTGCTGCGCCGCTTCAACGAGGAGAACAACGTGACGGAGGCCGGAGAGCACTTCACCCCAAGGGACTACGTGAAGCTGCTGGCCGACCTGGCGGTGCTGCCCGTGGCCGACAAGATAACGGACACGACATACTCCGTCTACGACGGCGCGTGCGGAACGGGGGGCATCCTGACCATCGCGCAGGAGCGCATAGCAGAGATAGCACGCCAGAGGGGCAAGCAGGTGAAGATAGACATCTACGGGCAGGAGCTGCAGGCCGAGACCTACGCCACCTGCAAGGCCGACCTCATGATAGCGGGGCACGTGCGCGCGTTCCAGTACCCCTACGGCGACCAGGACCGCGAGTACATCGCTTTCGGCTCCACCATATCTCAGGACGGGCACCGCGACGAGCGCTTCGACTTCTGCATATCGAACCCTCCCTTCGGCACTCCATGGAAGGAGGACCTGAAGCGCTTCGGCCTTGGTGAGAAGGAGAAGGCGCGTCTCGGCGACCCGCGTTTCCGCGAGGCAGGCGCTGCCAGCTACCTGAAGGGCCCCGTGAGCTTCCTTCCCGACATCGGCGACTGCCAGATGCTCTTCCTTGCCAACAACCTCAGCCGCATGGTGGACGACACGGCGCTTGGCACCAGAATAGTGGAGGTGCACAACGGCTCGTCGCTCTTCACGGGCGCGGCGGGCAGCGGCTCGAGCAACCTTCGCCGCCACATCATAGAGCGCGACTTGCTGGAGGCGGTGATAGCGATGCCGGAGAACATATTCTTCAACACGGGAATCGGCACTTATATATGGATCGTGACCAACCGCAAGGAGCCGCGCCGCCAAGGGAAGGTGCAGCTCATCGACGCGACACGCCTCAAGACGCCCCTGCGCAAGAACCTGGGCCTTAAGAACTGCGAGGTTGACCAGGAGAGCCGTGCGGAGATACTCCGGCTGCTCACCGACTTCCGGGAGACAGAGCAGAGCCGCATCTTCCCCAACCGTGAGTTCGGCTACTGGAGCGTCACCGTGGAGCGGCCACTGCGCCTCCTGTACACCCTGCCGCCCGATGGCTGGCAGCCCGCGGCGAAGAAACCTGCCGACGCGGAGCTTCTCCAGCGCTGCCTCCGCGTGTGGAGAGAGCTGCATGAGGGCGGGGAGGCGCTAAGCGACGCCCAGTTTTTCCGCATGCTCCGGGCGGGCGGAGTGCGCGTTGCGGCGGGGAAGGTAGCTCTGCTGCGCAAGACATTCGGCAGCCGCAGCCCCGAGGCGCCCGTGTGCCGGCAGAAGCCCGCCGACGAGAGCAGCCCCCTTGTGCCAGACCCTGAGCTGCGCGACACCGAGCAAGTGCCGCTGCTCTACCCGGGGGGAGTGGAAGCATTCCTCCGCGACGAGGTGCTGCCCTACGCCCCCGACGCCTACTACGACCCCGAGGGCGTCTGCGTAGGCTACGAGCTCTCCTTCACCAAGTACTTCTACCGCCCCGCGGAGCTGCGCCCCATAGAGGACATAGCCAACGACATACGCGAGGTGGAGCAGGGCCTCAGGGGCCGCCTCGAGGACATACTCAACATCTGAACAACACTGACCGCGCGGACACATGAGGCACTACAAGGCGTACAAGGACAGCGGCGTGAGCTGGATTGGCAGCATACCGGAGCATTGGGAGGTGAAGCGATTAGGCCTTTACTTTGCTGAAAACACGGACACAAATAAGACATTAGAGAATACAGCTGCCTATAAAATCAGTTTTGGCGAGCTTATAAGGAAACAAGAAGAGTATCGAGAGGACGAAGATGCCCAGGTCTATTCAACCTACACCATTCTAAAGCCAGATGATATAGTCGTTAACGGACTGAATCTAAACTACGACTTAACCTCTCCGAGAATTGCTATTGCAAAGGAAAACGGTGTTATTACCTCTGCCTATGTTTGCATGCATCCACGTCACGCGACTTTGGCTCCGTACTTTTGCTGGCTATTTAAGGGGATGGATGCACGCAAGATGTTCCATGGAATGGGCAAAGGTATACGTCTGACACTTAGCTACGATGAACTCAAAAAGCAGCATCTTCCCGTTCCCCCGTATGCTGAGCAGTCGTCGATAGCTGCCTTTTTGCAAGCGAAAAGCGATAAAATAGAGCAATATGTCGCGGAGAGAGAGAGAGAGAGAGAGCTATTTGACAGCCTCAGGCAAGCCACGATAGCCAACGCCGTTACAAGGGGACTCAACCCACACACGCCCCTCAAAGACTCCGGCATACCCTGGATAGGACCTATCCCACAGCACTGGGAGGTGAAGAAGATCAAGTATCTGTTTAAGGAAAGATCACAGAAAGGTTACCCAAACGAGCCGCCTCTTTGTGCCACGCAGAAGTATGGAGTGATACCACAAAGTATGTATGAGAACAGAGTTGTCGTGGTCAATAAGGGCTTAGATGGGCTTAAGCTGGTCAAGGTAGGAGACTTTGTGATCAGTCTTCGCTCGTTTCAAGGCGGAATAGAGTATGCTTACTATCAAGGCATAATAAGCGCTGCATACACTGTCCTGACGCTTGTGGCCAAGCCAAACGAGGTTTTGCCAGACTACATAAAGTACTTATTCAAGTCACACAACTTCATACAACTGCTGAAGACCTGCGTCACGGGAATAAGAGAAGGGCAGAACATCAACTATGACTTACTGCGGAACAACAGTATTATGATCCCTCCTCTTGCGGAGCAGCAAGCCATCGTGAACTACATCGACGGCAAGATAAGGGAGATAGACAGCTACGTGGAGCGGATAGAGAGGGAGATTGTGTACCTGAAAGAACTGAAGCAACGCCTCATCAGCGACGCCGTGACGGGGCGCATAAACGTCAGCGGCATCAACATATAAGCACACCACACACCATGGCAACCGACACATCAGAGAAAGAACTGGAGCGCATCATCTGCGACTACCTCTGCCAGCACCACGGCTACGAGCAGGCAGAGAGCGACGACTTCGACCGCCGCCACGCCATCGACACCAGCCGCCTGCGCCGCTTCCTCGAGCGCACGCAGCCCGAGAAACTGGAGCAGACAGGCTGCCTCCGCAGCGAGGGGGAGCAGCAGAAGTTCCTCGAGCGCCTCAGCAAAGAGCTCGGCAAAAGGGGCGCGACAGATGTCATGCGCAACGGCTTCCGCTATCTCACCGAGCGCTTCGACCTCTACTACCCCACGCCCAGCGAGCTGAACGAGACGGCGAAGAGGCTTTACCAGAAGAACATATTCAGCGTCACCCGCCAGCTGCACTACAGCCTGGCCAACAACAACAGCATAGACCTCTGCCTCGCGGTGAACGGCGTGCCAGTCCTCACCGTGGAGCTTAAGAACCACCTCACGGGGCAGACAACACGCGACGCCATCGTGCAGTACATGCGCGACCGCAACCCCCAGGACGACAAGACCGCCCTCCTGCTGCAGCCGGGGCGTGCGGCCGCGCATCTGGCAGTGGACGACGAGCAGGTGACGATGTGCCCGGAGCTGCGCGGCAAAGCCTCCCAGTTCCTGCCCTTCAACAAGGGCGTGCGGGGCGGGGCGGGCAATCCGGTGCACCCCAATGGCTTGCGCACCGCCTACCTATGGGAAGACATCTTGAGCAAGGCCTCCCTCTCCGACATC
>JAJPZF010000050.1 GCA_021204545.1 Prevotellaceae bacterium | reverse complement strand
AGATACAGGTGGAGGGAGCCCCCCACTACGGCACAAGGGAGGTAGGCAAGTGGATAGTGGACTACATCGGGAACGCCTGACCCTCCTCGCCCTCCTCGCCCTCCTCACCGTCACGGCAAGGGCGCAGACGACCTACGACGAGCTGGTGAGCCAAGGCATCGAGGCGCTGAAGACTGACAGCCTCGGCCAGGCGGAGCAGCGCTTCCGCGAGGCGATGACCGCCGACCCGTCAAGCCGCGCCAACTACCTGCTCTTCCGCTACATCGGGCAGATAGAGGAGCGGCAGGGCAAGACGGACGAGGCCCTCCAGAGCTACACCCTCGGGCTCAACCTTATGCCCACCTGCGCCGACCTTATGCTGGACCGCGCCGCGCTCTACTACCGCACGGGGCAGCACGAGAAGGCATTGATGGGCTACACCGACGCACTGGAGCTCGACCCCGCCAACACCGAGGCTCTCCTTATGCGGGCCCACTTGTACCGCCTCAAGCGAGACCACAAGCGCGCCCGCGCCGACTACGAGAACCTGCTCCGCCTCGAGCCCGAGAACGAGAAGGCGATGGTGGGCATGGTGCTGCTCAACGACGCCGACAACCGCCCCAAGGAGGCGATGGACGAGATCAACGCCCTCGTGCAGCTTTACCCCTCGCACGCCCTGCTCTACGCCATACGCGGCGGCATGGAGCAGAGGAGGAAGCAGTACGAGGTCTCCTTGCACGACCTCAACAGAGCCATAGAGCTTGACCCCCTGAACGCAGACTTCTACGTCTCAAGGGCTACGCTCTACCTTGACATGCGCAGGAAGAAGCTCGCGCGCGCCGACGCCCAGAAGGCCGTAAGCCTCGGGGCTGACGCGAGGGAGATGGCAGCACTGCTGCGCTGACAAGCCCGCCCAAGCTGTTTGCCCCAAAAGAGGTCTACACCCCTGCGGTCAAAGGGGTCTACACCTCTTCGCTCAAAGGGGTCTACACCCCTGCGGTCAAAGGGGTCTACACCCCTGCGGTCAAAGGGGTCTACACCCCCTTCTCGGTGACCCTCTTAGGCATTTCCCTTGTAAATCACTATCTTTGCGCATCGTGAACCCCAAGAAGACCGGACGACTGACGCTCATCACCTTGGCAGCCCTCGCGCTGAGCTCGTGCAGCGTGTCACGCTACCTCGGCGACGGCGAGTGCCTGCTTGACAACGTCTCCCTAAGGAGTGATGACAAGGCGCTCGCCACAAGCCAGCTCAGCGGCTACGTGCAGCAGCACCCCAACTCGAAGTGGTTCTCAGTCCTCAAGGTGCCTATGTCCCCGTACCTGCTCAGCGGCACGGACTCCACGAAGAGATACAACCGCTTCATGCACCGCATAGGGCAGAGGCCCGTGGTATACGACAGCCTGAAGGCTGTGAAGGCGCAAGCCTCCATCCAGACCGCCGTGCGCAACCTCGGCTACCTTCAGGCGCGGGTGGACCTCGTGGAGCGGCGCAAGGGCTTCAAGCTCCGCCTCCTCTTCGACATCCACACCGGGCAGCGCTACTACGTCTCGCAGATAGAGGAGAGCATCGACGACCCCGTGCTCCTCAGCCTTGCAGACAGCGCGCGCCAAGAGAGCCTGCTCCGTGAGGGCATGCCCTTCGACGCCAACCTCCTCGACGGGGAGATATCACGCCTGAACAAGCTGATGAGGGACAACGGGTACTACCAGTTCAACAAGAGCCTCATACACTTCGAGGCGGACACCCTCCCGGGCCCCCGTGACGTGTGGCTGCGGATGACCGTTGACGGCAGCCGGCAGCAGCGGTACTCCCTCGGCTCCGTCAGCTTCGCCTCCGAGGGCAACGCCCTGAGGGAGAGGGCGCTGCAGCGCAAGAACCTGCTCGAGCCGGGGCAGCTGTACAGCGAGAGCCGAGTGCAGGACACCTACGCCAACCTCTCCACGATGGGGGCGGTGATGAGCTCGAACATACAGCTCTCCCCCTCGCCCTCCGACACCACCACGCTCGACGCGACTATAACCGTCCTGACCAACAAGCCACACACCTTCAACGCTGAGCTGGAGGGGACGAACAGCAGCGGCGACCTCGGGGCGGCGGTGGCACTGTCGTACCAGAACCGCAACCTCCTAAGAGGCTCCGAGCTGCTCAACCTGAAGCTCAGGGGCGCATACGAGGCCATCAAGGGACTGGACGGCTACGACGCACAGAACTACATTGAGTACAGTGCAGAGGCTTCCATCGCCTTCCCAGACCTGATGATACCCTTCGTGCGGCAAGCCTTCCGCCGACGCATAGTGGCGACAAGCGAGATCTCACTGATGTACGACAGCCAGGACCGCCCCGAGTTCCACCGAAGGGTCGTGACAGGCGTGTGGCGATACCGCTGGACGGCGGCTAACCACCGCATGCAGCACCGCATCGACCTCATCGACCTGAACTACGTCTTCATGCCCTGGATATCCTCCACCTTCCACCAAGAGTACCTCGAGAACGCCAGCTCACGCAACGCCATCCTCCGCTACAACTACGAGGACCTCTTCATCATCAAGCTGGGCTACACGCTCAACATCAGCAGCCTGCCCCTCACCGCCACACAGACAAGCAACTACGGCACCAACGCCTGGAACATGCGCCTCAGCCTTGAGAGCGCGGGCAACTTCCTGCAAGGCATGACCGCACTCTTCAACACCCGCAAGAACGCCGACGGGCAGCGCACGCTCTTCAACATCGCCTACGCACAATACGTGAAAGGGGACTTCGACTTCGCCAAAAGCTTCCGCTTCACACCCGAGCACTCCCTCGCCCTGCACCTCGCCCTCGGCATAGCCTTCCCCTACGGCAACGCCAACGTGCTGCCCTACGAGAAGCGGTACTTCAGCGGAGGGGCGAACAGCGTCAGGGGATGGTCGGTGAGAGAGCTCGGACCCGGCTCGTTCCGAGGGGCTAACGGGGAGATAGACTTCATCAACCAGACGGGAGACATAAAGCTGGACATGAACGCAGAGTACCGCTGCCACCTCTTCTGGCTCCTCGACGGGGCAGCCTTCGTCGACGCAGGCAACATCTGGACAATCCGCAGCTACGAGGAGCAGCCGGGAGGGCAGTTCCACCTCGACAACTTCTGGAGACAGATAGCCGTCTCCTACGGGCTGGGCGTGAGGCTCAACTTCAACTACTTCATCCTGCGCCTCGACGGGGGAATGAAGGCGATTCACCCCGCCTACACCGACGCAAAGCGCCACTACCCCATCATCCATCCCAACTTCGGCAGAGACTTCTCGCTGCACTTCGCCGTCGGCCTCCCCTTCTGACCACCACGGGGCACCACGGGGCACATTAAGCAGCCCTTGCCTTCGGTATTTGCGATTTATTGCCTAAGTTTGCACCTCGCTAACACAAACCTACACTGAGCTATGATACAGTCGATGACTGGCTACGGCCGTGCCTCAGGCACCTTCGGGGACAAGAAGATACTCGTGGAGATAAAGACACTCAACAGCAAGGCACTCGACCTCTCCGCCCACATCACGTCCGCCTACCGAGAGCGGGAGATGGAGCTGCGGACGATGGTGGGCAAGGCGGTGGAGCGGGGAAAGGTGGACTTCAACCTGTGGACGGAGCGCGGGGAGCAGGCGGTGGAGTCTCCACTCAACGCCCAGCTGCTCGGGGCGTACCACAGGCAGCTCACCGACATCTGCTCTCAGCAAGACATACCCTTGCCCGCCGACCCTTGGACAGTGCTGATGCGCTTGCCCGACGTGATGGCGAAAGCCGAGGCGCAGAGGGAAGTCTCCGACGAGGAATGGCAGGCTGTGAGGCAGACAGTAGATGAAGCCCTCGGGCAGCTCCTCGAGTTCAGGGCGCAGGAGGGGGCAGCACTCGAGCGCAAGTTCCATGAGAAGACAGACCGCATCGCAGAGCTTCTGCTGAGCGTCGAGCCATACGAGAAGCTCCGCATTGAGAAGATAAGGCAGCGCATAACAGACGCCCTGCAAAGCCTCCCAGATGTCAACTACGACAGCAACCGACTGGAGCAGGAGATGATATACTACATCGAGAAGCTCGACGTCAGCGAGGAGAAACAGCGCCTCGCCAACCACCTGCGCTACTTCACCGAGACGCTTGAGAGCGGCCACGGGCAAGGAAAGAAGCTCGGCTTCATCGCCCAGGAGATGGGACGTGAGATAAACACGCTCGGAAGCAAGAGCAACCTGGCCGAGATGCAGAACATCGTGGTGATGATGAAAGACGAGCTGGAGCAAATCAAGGAGCAAGTGCTTAACGTGATGTAGCCTTTCACCGCCATGCACACAGGCAAATGCGTCATCTTCAGCGCCCCTTCGGGCAGCGGCAAGACGACAATCATACAATACCTTATGCGTCAGCACCCCGAGCTCAGGCTCTCCTTCAGCGTGAGCGCGACGAGCCGCCCGCCAAGGGGCGAGGAGAGGGACGGCGTCGACTATCATTTCCTCACGCCCGCCCAGTTCCGCGAGAAGATTGACCAAGGGCAGCTGCTCGAGTATCAGGAGGTGTACCCAGGACGCTTCTACGGCACGCTGCTCGGGGCGGCGGACGGGCAGCTGGAGGCAGGAAGAAACGTGGTGTTCGACGTGGACGTGAAGGGCGCACTCAACATCAAGCGGCACTACGGCCCGCAGGCTCTCTCGCTTTTCGTCAAGCCTCCCTCGATAGAGGAGCTGAGGCGCAGGCTCACGCTCCGCGGCACCGACACGGAAGACCAGATAAGGCAGCGCATAGCCAAGGCGGCCTACGAGCTAAGCTTCGCCCCGCGGTTCGACAGCGTCATCGTCAACGACCGTCTCCCCGAGGCGCAGGCCGAGGCGCTCAGGCTTCTCACTCGATTCCTCCTCTGAACGCCCATGCGCTGCGGAATATACGGCGGCTCGTTCAACCCCATTCACAACGGACACCTTGGGCTCGCGCGCTCATTGCTCAGGGAAGGGCTGGTGGACGAAGTGTGGCTCATGGTCTCGCCCCTCAATCCTTTCAAGCAAGGCTCAATGGAACTGCTGCCCGACCAGGTGCGCCTAAGGCTCGCCACGTTGGCCGTGGAGGGAGAGCCACGGATAAAGGTCTCCGACCTCGAGACGCGCCTGCCCCAGCCCTCCTACATGGCTGTGACGCTCCAGAGGCTTCGCGAGAGCTTCCCCCGGCACGAGTTCACCCTCGTCATAGGCTCCGACAACTGGCCCCGCTTCCCCGACTGGCACAAGTCGGAGGAGATACTCTCCCACCACCATATTATTATATGCCCCCGCCCGGG
>JAJPZF010000073.1 GCA_021204545.1 Prevotellaceae bacterium | reverse complement strand
ACGTACGGGCTGCCTTGCTCCAGCAGAAGGGCATGCATATCGTCGAGCGTCTGCTGCCAGTCGTCGCCCACATCCTCGGGGTGAAGTCCCATCATGGGAAGGCAGTAGCCGGGATATTTCGCGCAGAGATTGAGCATCGGGCCGACTGAGTCGCGGTTGATGTTAGGCAGATAAATGCGCGAGACGCCCGCGGCTTTGGCTCGGGAGACGACAGCGTCGCGGTCCTCGTCGAACTCGGGGCCGTAGATGTGGCTGTGGGTGTCGGTCATGACTGGCGGCGGAGCATCCCTCGCATAAAGGCGAGAAGTGGCTGTTTCCTCTCGGCGGGCAGGTCGATTTGCAGAAGGGTTTGCTCCGCCTCGTCGTAGAAGCTGTTGATCTTCTCTGTCGCGAGGGCGGGTATGCCCAGCTCGTTGTAGAGGCGGGTGACGGCAGAGATTTTGTCCTCGGCTTGGCAGTCGGTGGCCTGCATCCACGAGAGAAGTTCCTTGCGCTGCCTTGCGTCAGCCCGGAGGAAAGCGTTGATGAGCATAAAAGTCTTCTTGTTGCAGAGAATATCTCCGCCTATCTTTTTGCCGAAGACAGCGAAGTCGCCGTAAACGTCCAGATAGTCATCCTGCAACTGAAAGGCGAGGCCCAGTCTCTCCCCCACCCTGTACAGGGCGTCGGCCTGCGTCTGCGGAGCGTCGGCCAATATGGCCCCGAGCTTAAGGGCGCAGGCGAGCAGGACGGAAGTCTTAAGGCGAATCATCTCGATGTACTCGGCCTCGGTGACATCGTCGCGGGTCTCGAACTCCATGTCGTACTGCTGTCCCTCGCCAATCTCCAAGGCGGTGCGTGTGAACAGGCGCAGCACCTGGGGAAGATGCCGCTCGTCGCAGGCCAGGACACGCTCGTAGGCCAGCACGAGCATGGTGTCTCCGCTGAGGATGGCGGCATTGTCGCTCCAGAGCTTATGCACGGTTGGCTTGCCGCGCCGCACGTCCGCGCGATCCATCAGGTCGTCGTGGAGCAGCGTGTAGTTATGGTAAGTCTCCAGGCCAATGGCGGGAAGGAGGATCTCCTTCGGGTCTTCCTGATAAAGATTGTAGGCCAGCATCATCAGGACGGGGCGAATGCGCTTGCCGCCAAGCGAGAGGACGTACCTCACCGGCTCGTAAAGCCCCCGGGGCTGGCGGTCGTAGGGCAGAGAGTCAATGCCGTCGTTCACCATCCTCAGTATCTCGTCGCTCGAATACATACAATATACAATGAGGTATAAAGAGAGAGGCTGCCCACTCCTTAGCGGCGTGGCAGCCTCTTTGATTATGACTAAGTTAACAGTGCTGCCAGAATGTTTAGTTCAGACGGAACATGACGGGGAGCACGTAGCGCATACGCACGGGTTTGTTCGCCTGGCGCGCGGGTTTCCACTTGGGCATCGCCTTCACCACACGCTCGGCCTCCTTCGAGAGGTTCTCGTCGGGCGAGCGCAGCACCTTAACGTCGACGATGGATCCGTCCCTGTTGATGACGAACTGCACTGAGACACGCCCCTGCACACCTTGCTCCTGGCAGATGGCGGGATACTTGATGTTCTTCGCAAGCCAGGCATAAACGTCGCCCGGGAACTCGGCGGTCTCCTCCGGGACATCGAGTATGCGGTCGTCATCCACATCCTCTACGACGGGCGCGGGCGGACCGGCCACGACTGCCGTCGGCGCACCTGTTCCGTTGGTTGACGTAATGGATTGGTTCACCTCCTCGGTGGTCTGTATCTCCTCCTCGGGCAGCTCCTGGTTGTTGTCCACGATGTCGAGGATCTCAGGTGTCACGGGCGCTGCCGCTGGTGGTGGCGCTTGCATGGTGGGCTCCTGCTTGGTGATGGGGATCATGTCCTCCTCAACCGCAAAATCATAAATGGGCTCGTCGTCCTCAACCACCTTGGCCTCTCTCTGTGTCCACTCGAAAGCGACGAAGATGGCTGCCAGGACTAACACATAACCTATGAGCATGCTGGTCGACGACTGCTTGCTCATCTCCTGATTCGCTGTGCTGTTTGCTTCCATATCGGTATTTAGTTTTCTGTTCTTCACGCTAAGCTCGCCCACAAAATTAGCTCATTTTCTGAACCGCATCAACGTTTGAAGCAATTTTTTTGCGAGAAATCCGTTTTTTGTCTGTGCGGGCAGCCAAGAATACCAGTTTGAACGCAAGCGGAAAGCTTAATGTCTCCGAAAAGAGCTACCTTTGTCGTGGGCTTACACGCCGCAGAGATTCGCCGCGCTCGCCACGAGCCGGAGCCGCAAAGCATTAGAGCAATGAGACAACGCCTTGGCGCATACCTTATTATATCAGCGTGCCTGTTCCCAATGGCAGCGCAGGCGCAGGAGAGCACCAGCGTGTTCAACTTCCTATCGCTGCCCAACTCCGCGCACGCGACCGCACTGGGAGGGAGAAACATCTCGCTTATCGAGGACGACGCCTCGCTCACCTTCCAGAACCCTGCCCTGCTCTCGAGCGTGAGCAACAACACATTGAGCCTCGACTTCCTCACCTACATGAAGGGCAGCAACGCGGGGGGAGCGAGCTTCGCGCGCGTTGCCGGCGAGCGGGGGACTTGGGGCGTGAACGCGCAGTTCGTCAGCTACGGCTCGATGACGGAAACGCTGGAGACGGGCGAGATAATAGGGGAAATGTCGGCGCTCGACTTTGCCCTGAGCGGACTTTACTGCTACAACCTGAGCGAGCGCTGGGCGGCGGGGGCGGGCTTCAAGCTTATCTACTCGAAATACGCAAGCTACAGCTCGTTCGCGATGGCGGCTGACCTGGGCCTTAACTACTATGACGAGGGCCACGACTTCTCTTTCTCTGTGGTGGCGTCTAACTTGGGCGGACAGATTAAAGCCTTTGGCGAGACGCACGAGCGGCTGCCTTACGACCTGCAGCTCGGCTTCACCAAGCGCATCGCCCACGCGCCTTTGCGCGTGAGCTTGACGATGGTGGACGTGAACCGCTGGAGCTCGAAGTATTACTACAGCGGCGACGAGACGCCAAGCTTCGGGCGCAAGCTGATGAACCACTTTAACGTGGGGCTTGACATCGTGCCGGTGCAAATGATTTACGTGGCGGTCGGCTACAATTTCCGCCGCGCCTACGAGATGAAGGCGGCGGGAAGCAGCCACGCGGCGGGGCTGACTTTGGGCGCGGGACTTAACATAAAGAAGATAAAGCTGGGCGTGGCATACGCGAAATATCACGTCAGCGTGCCCTCGCTCTCGGTGAGCATAGCCTATTCTCTATAATATAAGGAAACAGAATGAAGCGGATAACGATCGCGATTGACGGCTACTCCTCGTGCGGGAAAAGCACGATGGCGAAGGACCTGGCGAAGGAAATCGGCTACGTCTACGTTGACAGCGGGGCGATGTACCGCTCGGTGACGCTCTTCGCCATGCGAGAGGGGCTCGCGCGAGACGGCAGGATTGACGAGGAAGCCCTGCGCAAGCGCCTGGGCGACATTAAGATTTCCTTCAAGTTCAACCCTGCGACCCAGCGGCCGGACACCTACCTTAACGGCGAACTTGTGGAGACGGAGATCCGCTCGCTGCCCGTAAGCTCGAACGTGAGCCCCGTGGCGGCGCTGCCTTTCGTGCGGAAGGCGATGGTGGAGCAGCAGAAGAGGCTCGGCAGGGAAGGCGGGATAGTGATGGACGGCCGCGACATCGGCACGACGGTCTTCCCCGACGCAGAGCTGAAAGTCTTCGTGACGGCGAGCGACGAGGTGCGGGCCCAGAGGCGCCTCGACGAGCTGAGGGCCAAGGGACAAAGCTGTGATTTCGCCGAGATATTGCGGAACGTGAGGGAAAGGGACTATATCGACACGCACCGCGAGGCGAGCCCCTTGCGCAAAGCATCGGATGCGATAGTGCTTGACAACAGCCTGATGACCATCGCTGAGCAGAAGGAATGGCTTCTCAGTCAGGTGAGGCTGAGGACAGGCACGCCATAAACCGTGAGAATTGAGATAGACAAGGGCAGCGGCTTCTGCTTCGGCGTGACCAGGGCTATATGCAAGGCGGAGGAGGAACTGAGCCGGGGGCAGGAGCTTTTCTGCCTGGGCGACATCGTGCACAACGGGAGGGAGTGCGACCGCCTCGAGCAGCTCGGGCTGAAGACCATCGGGCACGGCGAGTTCGACCGCCTGCGCGACACGAAGGTGCTGCTGCGAGCGCACGGCGAGCCGCCCACGACTTACCTCACGGCACGGCGGAACGGCATAGAGATCATCGACGCCACCTGCCCCGTGGTGCTGCAGCTCCAGAGGCGCATACGCAGTGAATATGAGCAGGACCAGCGGCACGAGAGGCAAATAGTGATATACGGGCAACGGGGGCACGCCGAGGTCATGGGACTTGTGGGGCAGACCGAGGGCGAGGCCATCGTGATAGAGACGCCAGAGGAAGCCAGGCGACTGGACTTCAGCCGCGACATCTCACTCTACAGCCAGACAACGAAATCGCTCGCCGTCTTCCGGCAGATCGTGGAATATATCGCCGAGAACATCGCCCCGGCAGCCACGTTCCGCTACTTCGACACGATATGCCGGCAGGTGGCTAACCGCATGGGCGACATCCGAGACTTCGCGCGCCGCCACGACGTGGTGCTGTTCGTGTGCGGGCGCAAAAGCAGCAACGGGCTCGTCCTCTACAGAGAATGCGGGCGGGCTAACCGGAGAAGCTACATGATTGACGGAGCTGACGAGATAAACCTCGCGTGGCTCGAGGGCTGCGGCTCGGTGGGCATCTGCGGGGCGACAAGCACGCCCAAGTGGCTGATGGAGGAGTGCCGCGACTTCATCCAGCGGGCTTGCGGCGAGCGCCCTTAAGAGAAATAGCCACAGCTATACAGCGACCGTCACGCCTCTATATGAGCCGCCAGGGTGGCCCTAACAAGGGTGACCGAGGTGACCCTAACAAGGGTGACCGATGTGACCCTAACAAGGGTGACCGCGACGGCGGTATAAGGGCCGCGATTGCCGGCAGGCGTGGCTCTCCGTCTCTGCCACCCCTGCCAAATATGCTCTCTCTTGGGGCTTGCGGGCTAATTAATTCGCCCTGATACGTGTCGTGGCATAACGAGGCGACAAGGCAGCAATGGGCGCAAAAAAAGAGTCCCCCGAGGCTCAAGCCACGGGGGGCTCCCGAGAAAAAGACGGCGGCGACCTACTCTCCCACAATGAAGCAGTACCATCGGCGCGGGCGGGCTTAACTTCTCTGTTCGGAATGGGAAGAGG
>JAJPZF010000194.1 GCA_021204545.1 Prevotellaceae bacterium | reverse complement strand
TTAGCAGCCAGAACGGCGACGTGTTCGCCTCAGGGGCTGAGTTCAGCGTGCTGGCAGAGTGAGAGCACCTTCGTCGGACGCGTTGGAAAAGGTCCGTCGGACGAGTTGGAAAAGGTCCGTCGGACGAGTTGGAAGAGGTCCGTCGGACGAGTTGGAAGAGGTCCGTCGGACGAGTTTAAGGACCTTCGTCGAAGGTGTTGCAAAGCGGTAGCCCTACAAGTTGCGAAGCGTCACTTTAGGGCGTTGAGCCGCCTCACCTGCAGAGCGTCATCCCTAAGCTGAGCGGCCAAGGCACCGGCATCGCAGAAGCGACGCTCCCCACGCAAGCGGGACACCAGCTCCACCGACAGCGTCTCGCCGTAGAGGTCGCCCACGAAGTCAAGCAGATGTACCTCAACGGACACCGCCCCTCCGTCCCGCATGGTGGGGCGGTTGCCTATGTTAAGCATCGCCGCGTGACTGCCGCCGTCCCGCAACTCAGCCCTGACGGCATACACCCCGCAGGCAGGCACGAGCTTCTCCTCAGGCACATCGAGGTTAGCCGTCGGGAAGCCAAGCTGCCTGCCGACGCCCTTGCCGTGCACAACCCGCCCGCCCAAGCGGTAAGCGTAGCCAAGCACCTTGCCCGCCCCCTCCACGTCGCCCGCCTCGAGGCAGCGGCGAGCCGCACTGCTGCTCGCCTTAAGCCCGTCGAGCTCCCTGGCCCTCAAAAGCTCCACGCCCTCCTCGTTAGCGATGGAACTGTAGTCAAGCCCCGCTCCCCCGTCGTGCCCGAAGCGGTGGTCGTAGCCCATAACCAAGCAGCGCACCCCCATCTCGTCCCTCATCTTGCGGACGAACTCACGGGCGGAGAGGCGGCTCAGGGCAAGGTCGAAGCGCAGCACCCTAATGTCGCTGACCCCCGCACTGCGCAGCAGGGGGAGCTTCTCCTCCGTGGTGGTGAGAAGCCGCGGCACATAGCCGCCGAACACCTGGCGGGGATGCCTGTCGAAGGTGACGACGAGGGAGCCAAGTCCACGCTCCCTTGCCACGGCGCACAGCTGCCCGAGGAGGCAGCGATGCCCAAGGTGAACCCCGTCGAAGAAGCCTATAGTAGCAGCGAACATCGCCGCAAAGGTACGGAAAAGGACGCTAAAGGCGGGAGAAACTGCCCCTCGGGCGAACACAACATTAAGCCGTATGCCATAACTTCGCGCCCCTGAGATGCAAAACGTTTATCCAAGGACAGAAAGATGAAGACAAAGAACTACAAGGGACACATCTCGCTGCTGGGAGCGGCCGTGTGCTGGGGACTGATGTGCTACTTCGGCAAGATTGCCCTCGAGCCGGGCAGCGGAGTGACGGGGCTCACGCTGGTGGAGATGCGAATGACGTGCGCCGCCATCTGCTTCTGGCTCGCCTCGCTCTTCACGCCAAGCGAGCACGTCCGCCCGAAAGACCTGCTGAAGCTCTTCTTCGCGGGACTGATGGGCGTGGTGCTTAACCAAGGGCTTTTCACCATCGGACTGGTGCGCACCTCGCCGATAGACGCTGCAGTGATGACCACGATGACCCCGATAGTCACAATGATAGCCGCAGCCATCATCATACGAGAGCCAGTGACGGGAAAGAAAGTCTTCGGCATCTTCCTCGGCGCCATAGGGGCGCTGACCCTCATACTGAGCAACAAGGGAGCGTCGGCGGGCAAGGCTGGCGACATCTGGGGCGACCTGCTCTGCCTGATAGCGCAGATAAGCTACGCCTTCTACCTGACAATCTTCAAGGGACTTATAAGCCGCTACAGCGTCATAACGCTGATGAAGTGGCTGTTCACCTACTCGGCCATCATCGTCATACCGTTCTCCTACCACCAGCTCTCCGTCACCGACTTCCCCTCCATAACGCCCCAGATTTGGGGCTGCGTCGCATACGTGATTGTCGGCGGAACGTTCTGCCCCTACCTGCTGGTCATCATCGGGCAGAAGACGTGCCGCCCCACGGTCGTCAGCATGTACAACTACGTGCAGCCCATAGTCAGCTCCGTCGTCTCCATAGCCACCGGGCTGGTGGTGTTCAACTCCACGGCGGACGTGCTGGTGAAGGTCGTCGCCGTCGTGCTTGTCTTCACGGGAGTGTACGTGGTGACGCAGAGCAAGAGCCGGGCAGAGATGCTCGCCGAGCACGCAAGGCGCAGGCAGACGAACGGCGAATAAACAAGGCAAGACACAAAAAAACCTCGCTTTCCTTGCCCGCCTCTCACTATTTGCATAACTTTGCGACCGCAAGGGAGCTTCCCGAGCCGGACTTGTAGCTCAGTTGGTTAGAGCAACAGACTCATAATCTGGAGGTCATAGGTTCAAGCCCTATCTGGTCCACGCTCCGCCAAGCAGGCAGTCAGCGCTACGCTAGCTGCCTGCTCGCTTTCTGCGGGGAGCAAGCCGCGACTTAGCAAGTCTTTCGCCCGCGGACAGCAAGTCTTTCGCCCGCGGACACTGCCTGTCCTCTTGCAAGCAATTCCTTTTGTGCCTAATTTTGCCGCCAAGCACAAGCGCAGAAGAGCTATGGGAATGTCGCCGATCCCGTTCGAGGTGTGGGTCTACGCCCCGTCTTCTTCCCGCCAGGACGAGGACGGGCGCACCATCTCCATGCCCGACAAATGCGGCTTCTTCTACTGCCGCCGGGGCGAGGCCGAGCTGCTCGCCGACGGCAACCCGTACACCATCCGCCCGGGGGATATGTACATCTACGTCACCTCCTCCCTCCTGCGCCTGAGGCGCCGCAGCGACGACCTCGAGGGGGTCGCCGTGGAGGCGGACATAGACTACGTGCTCCCCATCGTTGACAAGGTGGTCTCGCCCGAGAACCTTATGCTCCTGCGCCAGCACCCCTGCGTCACCCTCACCGAGGCGCAGAGCGCGCACCTCGACCTGCTGCTGCGCGACATCGAGAACTACACGAACGCCGGCGCGGAAGGCGGCGGCAGCCTCTCGCTCCTGCGCCTGAGAGTGGAGCTGGCGAAAGCCATGGGGCAGACGCTTTGCTACGAGGTGATGCACATCTACTTCACCAACCGCAAGCCGATAGAAACACCGCTCAACCGAAAAGACGCCGTCTTCCAGAACTTCATGCTCGCGCTCTTCCGCCACTACCGCACGGAGCGCAGCGTCTCCTTCTACGCCCGAAGGCAGCACCTCAGCCTGCGCTATTTCTCCGCCATCGTGAAGGAGCGCACGGGCTTCAGCGCACTGCACTGGATAACCAACATGGTCATAGCCGACGCCAAGCGGCTCCTGGAGAATCCAGAGCTTAGCACCAAGGAGATAGCCTACACGCTCAACTTCCCCTCACCCTCGTGCTTCGCCCGCTACTTCAAGCTCTACGCGGGGGTCTCGCCGAGCCGCTACAGGCACAATTCGCGCTGAGCGGGAAGGTATTCAGGCGGGATATTTCGTTTTATCACAGAGAATCGCTACTTTCGCGGCACTGACATTAACTTTAAATTATAAGGTATTATGGCAAATCTTTTTTCTTTGGAAGGCAAGAACGCCTGGATCACGGGCGCGTCTTACGGCATCGGGTTCAACATCGCCAAGGCTTTCGCGGCCGCCGGCATTAAGAACATCATCTTCAACGACATCAAGCAGGAGCTTGTCGACAGAGGTTTGGCAAGTTACAAGGAGGCCGGCGTCACAAACGTCAAGGGATATGTCTGCGACGTCACGGACGAGAACGCCGTGAAGGCACTGGTAGAGACCATCCACAAGGAAGTCGGGCAGATCGACATACTGGTGAACAACGCCGGCATCATCAAGCGCATACCGATGCACGAGATGGAGCGCAAGCAGTTCCAGCAGGTCATCGACATCGACCTCGTCGGCCCGTTCATCGTCTCCTCCGCCGTGCTGCCCGAGATGATGGAGCGCCGCGAGGGAAAGATAATCAATATTTGCTCGATGATGAGCGAGCTCGGGCGCGAGACCGTGAGCGCATACGCCGCAGCCAAGGGCGGACTGAAGATGCTCACGCGCAACATCTGCTCGGAGTACGGCGAGTATAACATCCAGTGCAACGGCATCGGGCCGGGCTACATAGCCACCCCCCAGACGGCTCCCCTGCGTGAGCGCCAACCGGACGGCAGCCGCCACCCGTTCGACTCGTTTATCTGCGCCAAGACACCCGCAGGCCGTTGGCTCGACCCAAGCGAGCTTGGCGGACCGGCAGTGTTCCTCGCCTCGCACGCCAGCGACGCCGTGAACGGGCACGTGCTTTACGTCGACGGCGGCATCCTCGCGTACATCGGCAAGCAGCCGCAGTAAGCTTTTACTCTTCAATATACTTTTACGCCCTGCCTTTAAGGTTTCGTTGCTCCTTAAGGCGGGGCGTTGCCATCTTCTTCGGGGAGACTAAAGCAGTTTGTTCTTTCTTTCCTGGTATTCCTCTTCTGTGATTGCGCCCCTTTCCTTAAGGTCGTACAGCTTGTTTATCTCGTCTGCCACGTCCGTTTGGCTGGAAGGCTCTATGGCGTTATACTTGTAGTCGAACTCCTCGTCGCTCATGCACAGGTAAAGAATGAACTCTATGAAGGCGATGATCGAAGGGATTCCGGTCCAGCAAAAGACAAGGTAGATTATTCCCTTGCCAATCTGCCCCAAATAGAACTTGTGAGCGCCAAAGCCTCCCAGAAACAATGCGAAGAGGGCTGCCGCCAATTTAGACTTTTTGTTCATGTCTGATTACGATTACCTTTGTGTCCCCGCGGCTCAGGGGGACGTTCTTCATGTCCGTTCTGTAAGGCACAAGAAAGAAGGCGAAGCCGCCATCCGCCTGGACGCGCCTTCTTCTGTTGCGCCTTGCACGCTGCGCCTCGCCCGGCAAGTGCAAGGCAAAGATATGGGTTTATGCCTGCGCCGGCAAGTTTTTCTTATGCTTTTTGGCCGGAAGCTGAGTGTTTCAGCGGTAAACTTACGGGAAGAAGGGCGGCAGGCAAGGGGAAATCTTCACGATCGCCCAAAGGTTTTTCACACGACCTGCGGAGAGGGGCGGCAGGAGCTTAAGGAACTGCTTCCCCTTCTGCCTTGCAAGCTGAAATATAACTGTCAACTCCAGCCTCAAAGTCTGTGCGCAGTTCGTCTAATGCCTCCCCTTCATACAGGATTAAGTCATTGCCCATACCCAAAACCTTGCCGAAGAAGCACCCGTCAGCCTTGCTGTACTCAACGGAGCCCCGATAACCTTTATATGCTAAATAGTTCATTTCCATGCTTTAATGTGTTGAAAGAAGGGCGGCAGGCAACGAGGAGATTGTCTGCCGCCGCTTGTACCCAGAGCCG
>JAJPZF010000052.1 GCA_021204545.1 Prevotellaceae bacterium | reverse complement strand
CCTTGGGCAGCGGGGCCTCGCCAAGGGCGTAGAGGTGCTGCTTGAACTCCTCGTGAGGACCGTCGTAGAGAAAGCGCAGCGTGCGCCCGCGGCTGGTGGTGTTGTCAATGACTTCAGCCACCATTATCTCGCTCTCGCCGAAATAGAGCTTGTTGCCTATGCGTATCTTGCGGGCAGGGGAGACGAGCACGTCCCAGAGCCTCAGCTCGGGGTTGAGCTCGCGCAGAAGGAACACCTCTATCTTCGCCCCCGTCTTCTCCTTCTTGCCATAGAGACGCGCGGGGAACACCTTGGTGTCGTTGAAGACAAAGACATCGTCCTTGCCGAAGTAGTCCAGGATGTCGGTGAACTTGTCCCTGTGCTCTATGACGCCGCTCTTGCTGTGAACCACCATGAGGCGGCAGTCGTCGCGGTAGGGCGTGGGGTATTGGGCTATGCGCTCCTCGGGGAGCTTGAACTTGAATTGGGAGAGTTTCATCATCGCTGCTTTATATGTGGTTTGCCAAATATTCGTCGAAGTCTTCTATCCTGAGGCACTCCTCCGCCCTGAGCTCGCCTATGCGGGTGCGCCTGAGGGCTGTGAGGTAAGCCCCGCTCCTGAGAGCCGTGCCGATGTCACGCGCCAATGCCCTGATGTAAGTGCCTTTGGAGCAGGTCACCCTTATGCTGAGCCGCATATCCGCAGGGCTGAACCCCAGCAGCTCTATCCCGCTGATGCTTATCCTCTTAGGCTGAAGCTCCACCTGCTCGCCCCGCTTGGCAAGGCGGTAGGCTCTGTGTCCGTCCACCTTGCAGGCGGAGAAGGCTGGCGGCACTTGCTCTATATCCCCCTCGAAGCGCCTGAGCGTCTCGCTGACCAGCCCCACGGTGATGTGCCGCGTGGGGTAGGTCTTGTCGACGGGCTTCTCAAGGTCGAAGCTTAGGGTCGTCGCTCCCAGTTGAAGGGTCGCCTCGTACTCTTTCTCCTGCCCTTGCAGCTCTGCTATGCGCTTGGTCGCCTTGCCGGTGCAGACTATCAGGACACCCGTCGCCAGCGGGTCGAGCGTGCCTGCGTGCCCCACCTTCAGCCTCTTTATCCCAAGCCTGAGGCAGAGCGCGCGGCGCACCTTCGCCACAAGGTTGAAGCTCGTCCAGCCCACAGGCTTGTCGAAGTACAATGTCTCGCCTTCCTGAAAGTCCACGTCTGTCTCAAGCAAAAATAAGCACCAGCACACCCGCCACGGCGCAGTAGACACCGAAGTAAACGAGCTTGCACCGCCTAACGAGGCTTATCATCCACCTGCAGGCGAAGCAGCCTGCCGCGAAGGCAGCCACGAAGCCCACTATAAGCGACAGGGCTGGCACAGAGGCTGCCGCGCCATGCTCTGCCACGTACTCTGCGCTCGGGGATATGACGTGCTTTGCGTCGAGCAATGCCTCGCCCAGGATGGGGGGAATGACCATAAGGAAGGAGAACTGCGCCAGCGTCTCCTTCTTGTTGCCCAGAAGAAGACCCGTAGCTATCGTGCTTCCACTCCTCGACAAGCCCGGCAGCACCGCCACAGCCTGCGCTATGCCTATGAGGAAGGCGTGCCAGGGCGAGAGCTTGGCTCGTGGCTGCGGCTTTATGTACTGCGTGAGAATGAGCAGCAGGGCTGTGACGATAAGGCAGCAGCCAACGACCATTGCCTCAGCGCGCTCGCCCCGGTAGAGAGCCTCCACACTGTCCTTCAGGCAGAAGCCAACTATCGCAATCGGTATCATAGAGACAAGTATGTTCACCACATAGCGCCACTCGTCGTTCCATTCCCTTCTTGCCATCCCCCTGAATATCCATGCCACCTCACGCCACAGGACCAGCAGCGTGGACAGCACCGTGGCCACGTGCACCACGATGTCGAACTGCAAGCCCCCTGCCTCAGCATCGACGCCAAGGAGCATCTTGCCTATCTCCAGATGCCCGCTGCTGCTCACGGGCAGGTACTCCGTCAGTCCCTGCACCAGGCCAAGTATTAAAGCCTCTGTCCAGCTCATTTGCCTGCCTTCTCCCTTGGCTTGTGCATTATGCCGTAGGTCATGAAGATGAAGCCCAGGAAGCACACTATCGGGGCTGCCTTAATGCGCCTCACGCTGAAGATGCTTGGGTCGAAATGCCCCTCGTAGCTGCCGCTCCCCGACATCAGGATGAAGCCGACGATAATCACAGCCATGCCAATGGCAAGAAGGATGTAGTTGGTCTTGTTGAACGCGAAGTCTCTCATATCTTTAAGTTGTTGTTATCCATACAGCTCGCTCTCCCTCAGCCCAAGGAAATGCCCCACACTCGCGAAGGTGCATATCAGCGTCAGCAGCAGTCCGCAGACCATCACCGCGGCGCCCGTTATGAGGATGTTCTCAAGAGGCACGTACTCAGCCATCGCACGGTCATACTCCCACAGCAGCCTTAGCCCCGCGAGCAGGGCGGCGTCGGCCAGGATGCCTGAGCTAAGCCCTATCCAGAACGCCCTCGCCATGAAGGGCCGCCTTATGAAGCCCCAGCTCGCGCCGACGAGCTTCATGGTGTGGATGACAAAGCGTCTTGAGTAGACGCTCAGGCGCACCGTGTTGTTTATCAGGACAAGCGTGATGAGCATCAGCACCACAGCCACCCCGAGCAGCACGTAGCTTATCTTGTGAAGGTTGCTGTTGAGCCTCTCCACTATGTCCTTCTGGTACACCACGTCGCTCACCTGAGGGTTCTCCCTCAGCACCTTGCTAATCCACAGCAGACTGTCGGTGCAGGCGTACTCGGCTTGCAGGTTGAGCTCCAGCGACGGGCTGAAGGGGTTCATGCCGAGGAACTCCGTCGGGTCCGTACCCATCGCCTCGCTCTGCTCCTTCAAGGCTTGCTCCTTGCTTATGAAGGTCACGGCCTTCGTCCAAGCCTGCTTGCGCAGAGCCTTCCGGAACGCCATGGCGGTGGAGTCTGTAGCCTCGTCGGCGAACAGCACCGTCACCGTGAGGCTCTGCCTCACGCTCTCGCTCAGGCGCCTGGCTGTCAATCCGCAAAGGATGGTAAGGCCCAGCAAAATAAGCACGAACGTGGTGCTGATGGCGCTCGTCACAGCCTGCCATCTCAGCGACCTGCTTTTCCTCCTCTTCTTCATAGGCGATTTTTTGACATCAAGACACTACCTCCCCCTGAAGCGTGGCGCTCGTGCTGCCCGTTATCCTGACGCGCAGCGTCTCGCCCGCGCGGTGCTGCCCCCGCTCTATTATCACAACCTTGTTCTGCTCCGTGCGTCCGTAGAGCTGGCCGCGGGAGCGGTGGCTCACGCCCTCCACGAGGATGTCGAACTCCCTGCCCTCGCACCTGCGGTTGCTCTCCCCGGAGAGCTCGTTCTGCAGGGCGATAAGCTCGCCCAGCCGCCTCACCTTGGTCTGCTCGCTGACATCGTCCTTGAAGTGGGTGGAGGCGTATGTGCCTGGCCTTTCGCTGTACTTGAAGGTGAAGGCGCTGTCGAAGCGGCACTCTCTCAGGAGGCTAAGGCTCTGCCTGTGGTCCTCTTCCGTCTCCCCGCAGTAGCCCGCAAAGATGTCGGTCGTTATGGCGCAGTCAGGCACTATCCTGCGTATGGCGGCTATGCGGTCAAGGTACCATTCTCGTGTGTACCGTCTGTTCATTCTTCTCAGCACCTCGTCGCTGCCGCTCTGCACTGGCAGGTGGACGTGGCGGCAGACGTTTGGCTCATCGGCTATCACGCTGAGCGTCTCGTCGCTCATGTCCTTGGGGTGGCTCGTGGTGAAGCGCACCCGCATCCCTGGCACTTCCCTTGCCACCAAGCGGAGCAGCGAGGGGAACGTGGTCTCAGTCGCGGGGCAGCGGTAGCTGTTCACGTTCTGCCCGAGCAGCGTCACCTCCTTGTAGCCCTTAGCCTGCAGGTCGCGCGCCTCGCTGAGCACACTCTCCGCCTCCCTGCTCCGCTCCCTTCCGCGGGTGTAGGGGACGACGCAGTAGTGGCAGAAGTTGTCGCAGCCACGCATGATGCTGATGAAGCCGCTCACACGCTGGCAGCCGAGGCGCAAGGGAGTGACGCCCTGGTAAGTCTCAGCGGGCCTTAGCTCGGTGTCGACGGCCTTCTCTCCGCGCTCCGCTCTCGCCATGAGCAGGGGCAGTGAGAGATACGCGTCGGGTCCCGCCACAAGGTCAGCTCCGTAGCGGTCTATGAGCTCCTGCTTCACCCTCTCGGCCATGCAGCCCAGCACGCCCACCGTGAGCCTGCGACCTTTGTGTTTCAGGGAGCTCAGCGTCTCCAGCCTGCTGATGACCTTGCGCTCGGCGTTATCCCTCACAGAACAGGTGTTCAGGAACACCGCGTCAGCCTCGTCCAACGACTGGCAAGGCTCGTAGCCCGCCTGAGCCATCACGGAGGCTACCACCTCGCTGTCTGCCACGTTCATCTGGCAACCGTACGTCTCTATGAGCAGTCTCTTCGCTTCTGGTGCGCACATTCCTCGCGAAGATAGGCCATTCCGGCGGTTTCGGCCTGTTAAATAACCATAAATCTATGGTCGACAGCTCTTCTTCTCCAGTTTTCAAAGATCGCTTCGAGGAAAGGCTTTCGTTTGTCCCTCGCCTATGCGGCTACCCTCCTCTCGCATGAAAAGCCGCCTTTCTGGACGCCCTTTGCTTAATAACCCACCCGCTGGTGGAGGCACTCTCGGGCATGTCTTTCGACACCGCAAAGTTACGAAACCTGCAAGCGCGCAAATGCCGTTTGTGAACTTATGCCGCACATTTGTGGACATATTGCCGTCAAATGGCGACATTTAACGCCTAACGATGGAACCATCATCGAGCCAGCCCCAACTGTCCGCGCATTCCTCGCCGCGGGGAATTGCCGTCCGGGGCATCATTCCCGCCCGTTTTTCCGCCCGGGACAGCGCGGACGGGCGAGAATCTCGCGCTGGTTTTGCCCGTCTTTGCGGCTTTTGTGAGCGCCAAGGCAGTTAGTGTCAAGGTTTTATACGCTTGATGCAGGACTGAAAACTCAGCCAAAAGCCTCTCGGCGTATGTGTGTAATAGTGGGGTTGCTGTGTATAGCCGTCCCCCTCCCTCTTTATAGAGAGGGAGGGACGGATATACATATAGCAACCCCACCTACACACATACGCCGAGATGATGTGGCTGAACGGAAGCTTATGCCGACGTTGTAAAAATAAAGTTCCGCACGGCCGGCCCCTTGGCGTTTTTCTGCCAGAAACCAGGAATAAAGTTCCCCCAAAGCTTGCTTGTTTGCTCGTTTTGCCGTACCTTTGCAACGTAAATGAGCGATATGGGATTCAACAAGATCACGGCTGAGGAAGCCGCATTG
>JAJPZF010000192.1 GCA_021204545.1 Prevotellaceae bacterium | reverse complement strand
GTCCCCGCCCTCGACCGGCTCGCGGTTCTCCCTGCGCCTCCAGTCGTTGACCGTGTAGAGGCCCGCCTCGATGGTGGCCTTCTGATAGGCCACGCGGGCGGCCGGGTCGGCGGCGAACATGCTCTCCGTGTCGAAGCGGAAGGCGCGGCGGAAGGCCAGGGTCGGCGGGACCAGCTTTCTCAGAAGCTCGGCCTCGATCATTCTCAGGATCGGCCCGACCGTCTGCGTCAGCAGTATGGCCTGCGCGTTCTCCGCACTCTTGTAGTTGGTGGACGTGTCCGCGAAGACGAACGAGGGGGGAACGCCGAAGAAGCGGCATATCTCCTGATTTGAGAACTTCATCGTCTCGAGGAACTGCATGTCCGTCGAGCTGAGGGACACGGAGGCGAAGTGCACCTGCCCGGGAAGGCTCACGATGTCCTTGCCCGCCCTGAACTGCGAGTCGACGTCGACGGCCAGCTGCTCCAGCTGCTTGTCGGCGTACTCGCCGAAGCCCTTCGTCGTGGTGTCGTTGCCCACGAAGCCCTTGATGCGGCCGCCGTTGGCGAAGCGGTTCTCTATCTCGGAGCCGCCCGTGCCGGCGATCCGTATGGTGTTGGCGGCGTGGGCGAGGGTGCTGATCCCCGCCTTTCCGTCGTTGCTGAAGTTCTTGAGGTGGATGACCTGCGCCTCGCCGAAGGTGCCGTACACGCCGGAGACCGTGTCGCTGATCCGGTAGGTGTCGGTCGTGGTGTCGTGGCTCACGCAGCCCGGAGAGGGAAGCGCCAGGCGCAGCACGTCGCCCGCCGCGCCGTAGATCGGCACGATGTAGGCGTTGCCCCTGAGAAGGAGATGACGCACGGCCATCTTCCAGAAGTCCGGGGCGGAGAGGTAGCTGTCCGGCTGCACGTTGAGGAGATAGGGAAGGTCGGTGGTCGTGTCCTCGACGAAGCGGCCGCCGCTGTAGCGGAGGCACCTCAGCGGAAGCGCGGCCACGCTGTCGGCTATGACCTCGACGCAGCGGTAGACCGTCGGGATGTTGAGGGCCGGCCATGTCGGGTTGAGAAGGCTGTACACGCCGAGCCTCGCGGCGCTGGCCGTGTCGGCGGAGCGCGTCTGGACCCCTGCGGCCCCGCGCCCGGTTATCTTTCTGAAGAAGTTGATGAAGGCTCCCATCCGTCGGTAGTGTTGTCTCTACCTATCGGCGCGGGGCGCGAAACGGTACCGGAAAACGGCCGTTTTCGGGAAAGATTTTCGAGAAATTTTCCGCCTTTGCTTAACGCAAGACGTGACGGAAAACGTAACTGACTGAATATAAGGGAGTTTTTGCTTAACGGGAAAAAGACCTACCGCTCGCAGTCCATGAAGAGCCGCCCGCACATGAGGGTGGTGATCACGCCGTCGATCTCCATGTACTCGGCCCTCTTGAGGGGTTTGCAGTTCTCGAGGCGGTCGTGGTCCAGCACGCAGTTGCCGAAGCAGAAGAAGTTGATGGGATTGTCGTTGATGACGATGTTGCCGCTCTTCGCGCCGTGCTCGAAGACCTCGACCGGGGCGGTGAAGGTGCCGTAGGTCTGACGGATGGCGGTCAGGACGTTGGCGGCCCCTGACGCGGCCAGCATGTTGACCGGCTCGGCGGCCTTGTAGGCGTCGTAGCCGATGTTGAGGATCCTGACGTACCTGTTGGCGTTGAGTATGTAGTCGACCACGGCGCGGTAGTCGATCACGGGGCCCTTTGTCAGTATGAGGTGGCCCTGTTCGGCCCATGTCTCGTACATCCGGCGGTTGGGGTGCCCCTCCAGCGCCCCGGCGGGGAAGAAGTACGCCGTGTGGTAGAAGAAGACCGGACGGGCGTACCAGGCCACGGTGACGGCGGAGAAGTCCCCGCAGACGGAGAGGTCGAAGGCGGCCATGCCGTCGGGCCTGCCCCTGAGGTCCTCCAGACGGAGCGGGCGGGCGATCTGCCTGGCCAGCTCGGCCCCGATCCACGCCCTGTTGTCCTTCACGGCGAAGAGGTTGAGCAGCTTCGTACGGAAGGCCAGCCGGTTGTCCGCCGAGAGCTGCGCGGCCCTCCACTCCTTCTCGTAGTAGTCGGCCTGGACGGTCACGCCGAGGTGGGGCTGCACCTTGCGCCACGTGCGCGGGTCGTCCTCGGCGTCGTCCGCGTCGGGCATGAAGAGGCTGGCGAACATCTCGTCGTACTCGGGGGCGTCGCCCCTCAGCACCGCCTTCACGCCCTCCAGCTCGCGGTAGCAGGGGCCGTCGACCACCTCGGAGGCCGTGGTGATGACGACGGTCAGCGGCTCGCGGCGGGGGCCCATCGAGGAGGTCAGCACGTTCTTCAGGTCGGCGCCGTTCCTGGATGCGGTGTCCCTCGCCTGGCTGTACTCGTCCATGATGACGAGAGAGGCGTAGAGCCCGTCCTTCGTCTTGGCGCCGGCGGTGAGGCACTGGATGGAGGAGGAGCGGCCGAGGCGGGGGTCCCTCACGCTGATCCGCTCCTCGTTGACGCGGAAGCGGCGACCCTTCGGGTCGAGGCCCTGCATGATCAGCCGCGCCTCCCTGAAGCCCTTCTTGGCCTGGTCCTCGCTGTTGGCCCCGATATAGGCCTCGGCGTTGGAGTCGCCGAAGAGGAAGTCATATACCATAAGCACGGCGGCGTAGGTGGTTTTCGAGAACTTTCGCGGCACGAATATCCACGAGAGACGGGTGAGCCGCCTGCCCTGAGAGTCCGAGAGGCCGAAGATGCCGGCGGTCTGGAAGACCTGCACCGGGGTCATCCTGTACTGCCTTCGGGCGCCGACCCCGTCCAGCTTCAGGGCCTCGTAGAACCGGATGAAGCGCCGGACCCTCTGCGCGTTCCATTCGTATTTTTTCAGAAGCCGGAAGAAGCGGCGCACGGCCAGCTGCTCGTAGAGGTTATGGCCCTCGGGATCGCCCGCGACCGTCTCGCAGTAGGTCCAGAGCCTCGGATCGGCGCCGCCCGCCCTGGCGTCGTATGTCTCCCTATATGCGCCGATGTTGTCGGAGAGATCCTTCGTCACCTCGGCCTTGAGCTCGCGCTCCCTCTGTCTCTCCTGGTCGGTCATTTCCCGTCCCCGTTAAGGTTCTCGAGGAAGTCCGCGAAGGTGTCCGGGCCGTCGGTCCTCCGCTCCTTCGCGTCGGTGTTCATGCCGAGGGCGCGGAGGGCCTTCCACGCCTGGTCCACATAGCTGAGATACAGCTTTTCCTTGGGATTTATCACCTCATGCTCGGCCCCGTTCCTGTACAGGTCCACGGTCATGGTCCTGTGGGTTTCGGAGAATATCTCGGCGGAAAGGGTCTCGACCTTCACCAGAAGCTGGGCGGCGAGGGTCACCTGCATGGAGAGCTCGGCGGTGTACTTGCCCTCCCTCTTGAGGACCTGGATCATGTACCGCTTCTTGCCCTCGATCCTCTTGCGGATCTCCCTCGTCTCCGTCCCGGACCCGTCGGCCTCAACCTTGGCGGCGGCCCCGTCCTCCCTCTCGTCGTCCCTGTCGAGTATCGCCTCCTGCGGATGTTCCATGCCGTAGATCATGGCCTTCACGTCCCCGGCGTCGGCCGCGTCCATCAGCTGCTCGGCCTTCATCAGCTTCACAAGTCCGCAGACGTCCTCGAACTCCCTCCTGAACTCCGGGTCGCTCCTTCTCCAGCTTCGCAGCATGGAGTAGGCCACGCCGGAACTGTCGAGCCCCTCGCTGATCCGGCCGCGTCTGTTGAAGCCTTCCAGGAACCTGCGTTTTTGCTCAGCCGTGCCCATACATTACCGGCCCTCCTTCTCATAGCTGACTATCCCGTCGAAATAGGATTTATAAAAGTCATAGATGCCCCGGTCGACGGTGATGCAGCCGTTCTCCGTCCTCGGGTTGGTGTTTATGTTCGCGCTTGTCTGGACGCCGAAGAAGAAGCCGTCGGCCTCGTTGCATCCCGCGTATATCTTGGAGTGGTTGCGGAATATCGCGGCGCGGCCGATCCCGGGGTGGTCGCGGTAGAAGTCCCTGACCATCTGCCACTCGACGCGGTAGGATCCCGGGAAGATCTCGCCGAGGTACATGTCGACCCTCCGTATCCTCCCCGCCTCATGCCATTCGCGGACCTGAAGGATGTCCTCGGCGGCCATGCACCACGTCGAGAGGATGAGATGGTCGAGGCTGTGCTGGTTGAGGACCACCTTCACGTAGCTGAGGCTGTCGACGTCGCCGGCGGTGATGAAGTTGTAGCTGTGCCCGTCCTTCAGGGTCACGTGCCTCATCGCGTCGAGCAGGCTCACCTCGGAGAAGGCGCGGCGGTACTCGTACCTCTGTGAGAGCTCCAGACACGCCGTGGTCCGCCGGTGGGCGCGGCCGGTCCGGCCGTCGACCGAATTTCCGACCGGCTTCCCGTCCTCGACGTCTTCCGCGTCATTTGCGCTCCCGAAAATCGGTTTTTTCTGACTTTTTCCTCCAAAAATCATAAAATCGTAAAATTTTGCGCTCCTGAAATTTCCGTTTTGAAATTTCAAAATTTCCGCTTCACCGGAGAAAAGAGGGGGAGAGGTTTAACGGCACCCCCGCCCTCTCAAAAATCGCCCCCGGGGTCGTGGAAGAATTTTCTCTCGAACTCCTCGGCCTTCGCTCCGTTGATCCGTCTCGTCGCCGCCCTGCCGCTCCTTCCCATCTCGACGTGGGTCCGCACGTGACAGGCGCGGCAGAGGGACCGCAGGTTGGTCGGGTCGTACATCCTCTGCGCCATGGCCTCCGCGGTCAGGGCCTCCTCCACCGGGCGCACGTGGTGCACCTCGGTCGCGGCGGTTATCCGGCCCTCTTCCGCGCACCTCTCGCAGAGCGGGCAGGCCGTGAGTTTCTGCCTCCTCAGCCGCCGCCACCTCGAGCCGGCGATCATCCGTCTGTACCTCTCGTCCTTCGCCATGTCGTTCACTTCGTGTACTCGTTGAAGGGTCCCGCCTTCCGCCAGCCGGGCCTCTCCCGCTCGGCCTCGGAGAGCCGGTCGAACTCGGCGGCCAGCCAGTCGGCCTCGTCCTCGGGGATGTCGAAGGCCCTCGGCCCGCTCTCCCGCAGGGCCATGCAGAGGCGGCAGAAGGCCGTGACCATCCTGGGAAGGCTGGGGAAGCCGTCCCTCCTCCTCATGTCGTCGAGCCGCCCGTAGAGCTCGGGGTCGACGCTGAGGTTTATGCGTCTTCTCGTCTCGGCCATCCGTGCGTGTCCCTTCTGCCTATCGCGCCGAAGGGGCTATTCGGTACCGTCGCCCCTTCCCTTCCTCCTGAACTCAATGCCGAGGAGGGCGCAGACGAAGGCCGTCAGCAGGCTCAGCTCGACGAGGATCAGAAGCAGCCAGCCGATGTCGGCGGCGACGGTCTTCAGTGTCTCAACAAATGTCATA
>JAJPZF010000190.1 GCA_021204545.1 Prevotellaceae bacterium | reverse complement strand
TCAAATTCCTCGTGGGTTTTGACGCGATTCCTCGAAGCTTTTTTTATTTTTCCTTCGGGCCGCGCGCCAATTCCTCGATGGTTACGCGCTCACGCTACACGTAGCGGGAGCGGATGCTACACGTAGCGAGGGCGGATGCTACACGTAGCGGGAACGGGCCTCCTGAGCTTCCCTGGGAAACGCTTCGGGGGCCTATCCTGAAGCCCGCCGAGGCACAAGGCAAAGGTAGTGAGAAAATGCGGGAAAACCAAGCCCTGAGACCAATTTCGCCCAAAGAAAACGGGCGCTGCCCAAGGCGCGCCCGCATTTCCTCCAGCCGAGCCGATAAGGGGACTCGAACCCCTGACCCACGCATTACGAATGCGTTGCTCTACCAACTGAGCCATATCGGCTTAAAGCGAGGGCAAAAGTACTACAATCGGGCGAACGCGCCAAATTTGCCCCCGCTTTTTTTGGCTTATCCGCTACTTATGTTAACTTCGCGCAAAGCAATGCTAATTAATGTTTAAGCACATCTTCGCCGCCGCCTTGGCGTGCATGGGACTCGCAGCGGCGGCAGGGCCCGTGGCCGAGATAAGTCTCACGGACAGCCTCGGGAAAAAGTATTATTACGTGAGCGTAGAGGTGCCGGACGGCAACTACCGCGTCACCGTTGACCTGGGATGCAAGCAATTCGCGGGGAGCACCACCGTGAGAGCCGAGAGCCGCCGCCTGTTCATCGAGAACGAGCAGACGCGAAAAGGCGAGACAAAGTCTATCTCCTTCCTCGTGAACAAGCGCACGCCCGATATTCCCGGGCGGGAAGCCGTGAGGATAAAGGACAGGGAGCGGGGCAAGCTGGACTGGGACCCGTATCTCACGCTTGAGATAACGGGCGAGCGCCAGGCCGTGAACCGAGTGAAAATCGAGCCTGACAGTGTCTGCCCGACAGTTTTCCTTTGCGGAAACTCCACCGTCGTCGACCAAGACGACGAGCCGTGGGCGAGCTGGGGCCAGATGATCCCGCGATGGTTCACCGACAGCCTTTGCTTCTGCAACATGGCCGAGAGCGGCGAGACGGCAAGCACGTTCATACAGGCGGGAAGGCTCGAGAAAGCGCTCTCGATGATGAAGGCGGGCGACTACATCATCATCGAGTTCGGCCACAACGACCAGAAGCAAAACTTCCCCGGCAGCGGGGCTTACTACAACTTCGCCACGGCGCTGAAGACATTTATAGATGAATCGCGCGCGCGCGAGGCTGAGCCTATCCTCGTGACGCCCACGCAGCGCAGGACGTTTGACAGCGAGGGCCGCATACGGGAGTCGCACGGCGACTACCCGGAGGCAATGCGCCAGGTGGCGGAGCGCGAGGGCTGCAAGCTCATCGACCTGCACGAGATGACGCGCGAGCTGTTCGAGACGATGGGCGTGGACGGGACAAAACGGGCGTTTGTCCACTATCCTGCCAACACTTTCCCGGGGCAGGAGACGGCGCTCGCCGACAACACGCACTTCAACCCCTACGGCGCCTACGAGATAGCCAAGTGCGTTGTCGTGGGTCTGCTCGAGGAAGGCGCAGCTTTCACGAAGTATCTGCGCCCGGAGTTCCCGAAAGATTTCTCGCCGCTTCAGCCTGACAGCGCGGAAGCCTTCCTCTGGGTGCCGAGCCACACGACAGATCTCGTGAAGCCCGACGGGAATTGACGCGACAAGCCTAAGGAAAAACCGCGATAACCTTAACAGAAGAAGCATAAATGACCTTTAGTGTCCTTTTCACCCTCGGAGTGCTGGTGCTAATGCTCGTGGCATTAATCACAGACAAGCTGAGGCCGGGGATTATTCTCTTCTCGGCAGTCATACTCTTGCTTTGCGGCCGCGTGATAACAGCCGACGAGGCAGTGATGGGCTTCTCGAACAAGGCGATGATAACCGTGGCGCTGCTCTACCTCGTCAGCGAGGGAGTGAGGAACAGCGGCATACTTCAGCGGATAATATACAGGCTCCTGCCCCGGAAGAACCTGAGCGTGGAGCGCGCGAACCTGCGCTTCCTGCCCGTGGTCTCCGTCATCTCGGCGTTTCTCAACAACACTCCCGTCGTCGTCATCTTTGCCCCGATGATAAAGAACTGGGCGAAGAAGATGAGCCTCCCGCCCACCAAGTTCCTCATCCCGCTGAGCTACGCCACAATCCTCGGGGGAATCTGCACACTGATCGGGACAAGCACCAACATTGTCGTGGACGGCCTCATATCGGACGGGATGAGCTCGGGCCTTTTCCAAGACAACCCGAGCGTGCACAACATAGGCATGTTCGAGCTTGGCAAGGCTGGCGTCTTCATTTGCGTGACTGGCCTGATATATCTCATCCTTGTCTCGCGCTATTTGCTGCCGGACAGGCGGCCGGACTCCTATGATGGCCAGACGCAAGACACGCCCGAGGGGATGACACGCATGGAGGTGATGCTCAGCACCCGCTTTCCCGGGCTGGGAAAGACCATACGCGAGTTCGACTTCTTCCGCCATTACGGCGTGAATGTCAAGGCCATCAGGCGCAGAGGCAAGATTGTGAAGGGCGATTACATGAACGTCAAGATGACGAAGGACGATACCTTGCTGGTGGACGGCGACGAGAGCTTCATCAAAGCGTGGAAGGAAAGCCGCGTGTTTGTAATGATAAACCGGCTCGGAGACATAGAGAAGCCGATGGGCGTGCGCAAGCGCTGGCTGGCCTTGCTGCTGGTCGTGCTGATGATCGCCGGGGCAACCCTGGGCGAGAGCGTGGGCATCGAGCTCCTCACCCCTAACGTGAAGCTCGACATGTTCTTCTTCGCCGCGGTGACGACCGTGATAATGGCCTGGACAGGTATGTACTCGTCGCGCCGCTACACGAAGTTCATCTCATGGGACGTCCTTATCACCATCGCCTGCGCCTTCGCCATAAGCAAGGGAATGATTAACAGCGGGCTGGCGGACTGCGTGGGAAACTACATCATAGGCTTGGCGGAAAGTGCCCGCAACAGCAAGAACGGCATCTACATCATGCTGGCCGCGCTCTATCTCATCACTAATATCTTCACGGAGCTCATAACTAACAACGCGGCGGCCGCACTCGCCTTCCCCCTCGCCCTGAGCATTTCCAACACGCTTGGCGTGGATCCGACACCTTTCTTCATCTGTATCTGCTTCGCCGCCAGCGCCTCGTTCAGCACGCCCATAGGTTATCAGACAAACCTCATAGTGCAGGGCGTTGGAGGCTACAAGTTCACCGACTTCATCAAGGTGGGCCTGCCGCTGAACGTCATTGTCTTCCTGCTCAGCGTCTTCCTTATCCCGCTCTTCTACGGCGTGTGAGGCGGTTAATGCTTAAGGGAAGCGCCTACCTCAGGCGGTCGAGCGAGCGGATGAGCAGCTCGTCCTTGAGGATGCCCCGGAAGGCGAGGTAAAGAAGTATTAGGGAGCAGAGAGGAAGGGCGGCGGAAATGGTGGGGCGGAAGCTTACGCCTTCGGAGTGAAGCCACACGAAGACGACGAGGTAGGCATAGTATCCCACCAGCAGCACAATAGAGAGCGACACCGCACGCATCTGCAAGGCTCGAGTGCGGAAGAGGAAGATGGAGATGAGCGTGAGCGTTGTGGCGATGAGAAGGATGGCGAACAGCGCCCACGGGGCGAGGGAGTGGGTGCCTTCTGCCGAGCTTGTCCAGAGGTTGAAGAGGCGAGCCACAAGCTCCCCGTCCTCTGTGAGGAAGAGCCCGACAGGGCGGCAGAGACACACCGTCTGGAGGACGGCGGCAATGAGGAGATAAAGCGTCTGTATCCTCTGAAGCATAATAAGGGAAGGGAACGGCTAATCCTCGGCCTGCTGGTCGGCAGTAGCCTGCTCCTCCTCGGTGGGGTTGCGGTAGTATATGTTGCCTTCGATGAACTCCTGCGTGGCTATGAGCGAGGGCTTGGGCAGCCGCTCGTAGTAGCGTGAGATCTCTATCTGCTCGCAGTTCTCGAACACCTCGTCGAGGTTGTCGGTCTGCGGTGCGAACTCCTGCAGCTTGTGCGTGAGCTCCTGCTTTATGTCCTGTGATATCTGGTTAGCCCTCTTGCCTATGATGGCGACTGTCTCATAGATATTGCCCGTGTCCTTCGAGAGGTTAACCACGTCTCGTGTCACTGTCGTCGTGGGTGCCTTTGTCTTCTTGTAGTCCATATATGTTGTTGATGGTTAGTCTTCCTCGTCCAGGTCGATGTTCTTGTGCTGCACGATGCGCTCCGCCTTCTCGAACATCTCCTGCGCCTCCTTCGTGTACTTCGACTCGGGGTAGTCGTTCTGGAAGGCGTAGAACTCGTCTATCGCGTCGCGGAAGCGCTCCACCCTCTTCTCCTCCACGCTCTCTATTGCAAGCTTGTACTTGGAGCTTAGCACGAGGAAGGCGAGGCGCTCCCTCTTCTGCGGGGCGGCGTAGGGGTAGTCCTTGAGGGCGTTCTGGGCAGTGACGACGCAAGCCATATAGTTGCTGCCGCCGCTCGTGCAGTTGCCCACGTAAGTACCGAGGTTGTAGTAGAGCTGCGCCGAGAGGCACTCCTTGTCCACGAGCTTGTCCTGCAGGGCGAAGACCATGTCCTGACACGCCTGCTTCATACGGGTGTTGGGGTAGAGGTCCATGAAGGTCTGTATCTCCGCCATAGCCGTTATCGTGGTGGTCTGGTCGAGCCTTGCCTCGGGCGTCTGCTTGAAGAGCGACATGCCTGAGTAGTAGTAAGCCTGCTCCACGAAGGTGCCCTTCGGGTACGTCTGGTAGTACTTCTTGAAGTAGTTGGCTGAGGTCTCGTAGTCGTGGCTCAGGTACTCGCTCATCGAGAGCATGTAGAGCGACTCCTCGCCCCAAGCCGTCCCCTTGAGCATCGCTATGAGGTCGCCCAGCAGGGTGCTTGCCTTCTTGTACTTGCCCTCTACGAAGTAGGACTTCGCCGCCTCGTAGCGGTACTCGTAGTCCTGGCTCTTCTGTATCGCCTGGTACTCGCCGCAGGAGCTTAGCGTCGTCAACGCAATGATTACGATCAGGTAAGGGAGGCTCTTTTGCTTCACGGGCGCAAAGTTATGCTCTTCTTTCGATTAAAGCAAGATAATTCCATAACTTTGCCCGTTGCTATGGAGGGATACAGGCTTAAGAGCGGCTTCAAGCCGACGGGCGACCAGCCTGAGGCTATCCGCCAGCTGACGGAAGGCGTGCTGCGGGGCGAGCGGGCGCAGGTGCTGCTGGGCGTCACTGGCTCGGGCAAGACGTTCACTATGGCTAACATCATAGCCCGTGTAGGCAGGCCCACGCTCATCCTCAGCCACAACAAGACGCTGGCGGCACAGCTCTACTCGGAGATGAAGGGCTTCTTCCCAGAGAACGCCGTGCAGTACTACGTCTCCTACTACG
>JAJPZF010000047.1 GCA_021204545.1 Prevotellaceae bacterium | reverse complement strand
CCCCCCCCCCCCACCCCCCCCCACCCCCCCCCCCCCCCCCCCCCCCCCTTGTAACTTTGCACCCAAAAATAAAAGTCTGCACTTAATTTACTAACCGATTTATCTGTTATGATTATGAAGAAAAGCTTATCTATTATGATTGCGGCAACGGCTTGCCTCGCGCTCGCCTTGCCTGTGTGCGCCGACGAGGGGACTACCTCTTGGACTATCCCTGAAGCTCCTACTCCCGAATTCACCTCAATAGCGACTACCGGTTCTAATGTTGACTACTGCATTTACAATATCGGCGCTGGGAAGTTCATTGCAAATGACGGTGATTATGTTGCAGTTCTTGCGTCGAATGATGAGGATGCCTTTATCTTTAGGTATCATCTCAGTGATCAATCTGTCTATGAAGCCGGGGTAGGTCATTATTTATACCTTAATGAAGACAAGGATGGGTTTATCCTGAATGGAGGTTCATCTCCTAAAGCGAAGTACTCCTTCACTGCAGTAGAAGAGGGCGTGGAGGGATACGACTATGCCTACACCATCGGTGGGGATATCGATGGCACAACTTACTATATGACTGCATCAGAAGAAAATCTCGTCGTGCCGAGCGAAAGCGAGCCTACGGATGCTTCCGGCTACTGGGCGCTCATCCATTCTTCCACGAGCAGCTCTTCTCCAGGAGAGTATCAGACTTATATTGCCAACTTGACGACCTACAACGAGGCTAACGAAGTCCGCCCGCTTCTCGACGCTGCCTTGCAAGCCTATGTCGACGCAGGCTTTGACACCGATGCCGAGGTCTTTACTGCCGCTGTTGAGGTGTACAATAAGCAGTTAGCCACTGCCGACGAGGTCAAGGAAGCCACCTCTAAAATAGAGCTGCTTACAAGGACTGACGACAACGAGTTCTCCGAGGAAGACGTGGTTTCGGCCGATGGTAAATATTATAAGATCACCGACGGCGACAACCTTGTCGTGAACGGAGGCTTCGAGCTCACTGACTACTCCTACGGCTGGCAGACCGGAGACGGCACTGACGCATTCGCCGGCACTCCCTATTCCCTGCTTCTCGACGACCATTATTGGGCTGAGGGAGGCTGGAACAATGGGGCGTATATCGACTACTCCGCCATACACGTCTATCACGACGAGACCTCACAGTATACTCTCGAGCAGACTGTCGCTGTTGAGGAAGGCGCTACTTACCTGTTCGTCTGCCACACGAAAGGCACAGACGTTAGCGAGGACGACGCTGACAGATGCGCCCTCCTCAACATGACTGACGAGACCACCATTGCCACCGAGGACGCTGTCATCTGCTACCTTGTTCCCGACGACGGCACTGACGACTGGTCGCGCACCACTTGTGTCTTCACAGCCTCCTCAAGCTATGTGGGCATCGTGCTGGCAGAAAACAAGTGCTGCTTAGACGCCTTCCAGCTCTATAAGGTCGAAGAGGCTACATCAGATATTGACGACGTGAAAGCGGCTCTCGAAGAGGTAGCTGTTCCTACCGCCAACATCGGCGAGAAAGCCTTCCAGTATAACACAGACCTCGTCGCCGCCCTCAAAACAGCAGTAGAGAAAGCCCAGACAATGGCAGATGACACGAATAACCAGAATGGGTACACGGGCGCTGAATACTATGCCGCTATCGCGGTAATGCAAGAGGCAGCCGCCAGTGCCGCTGTGCTTAACGCTCCCGCCGAAGGGCAGGCGTTCAACATCATCATGGAGACCGAGAATACTAACGTGACGGGCAACGCCCTTGAGTTCCTCTATTATGCGGAACAGACTGAAGGTTCTTACGCCTTCCAGTTCGCCACCGCGCCTAACGCCAACATCGCAGGGCAGGCGTTCACCTTCACGCCAGTAGATGGCATTACGAACGGCTACACGATAAGCTTCGACGACGAGGACGGCACGACGCACTACCTCTGCGCAGGCACTTCTAATGCCTACGGCATCCGCGCAACCACAACTGAAACGAATGCTCTTACCATCGTGGTTAAGCCAACCGACACGGAGGGCGCATGGAACCTGGTCAACAGGAATGTGAACACTAACTTGGGACTTACCAGTGACGGGGCATCCGTCTACACGACCAACGACTGCAGCGACCTCAGCCTTGCCGAGGCTTCAGGCACGATTGACTGGACGCTGGAGGCTGAGTATGGCACGCTGGCGCTGCCGTTCGTGCCGACTGAAGACGAGACAGACGGGCTGACGTTCTACTCCACTGAGGCTTACGAAAAGGGCGACATACTTAGCCTCGAAGATGTCACGAGCCTTGAGGCTAACACCCCGTACATCGTGGGCGGTGAGACGACTGGCACTTACACCTTCGCAGTCACCACAGGCGTGTATCGCAGTTACGACAGCACCGACGGGATCACTTACACAGTTCCTGAGGCTGGCTGGCTTACTGGCACATACATCAGCACTGAGGTGCCGACGGGCAGCTACGTACTTCAGAACCAGACCGACAACGGCTTGGCATTCTACATCGTGACGGACGACGAGCCTATCACTATCGGGGCAAACCACTGCTACCTTACCGCAAGCGAGACTGCAGCTGCACCGGCAGTCATCTTCCTCTTCCCCGACGGCAAGACGACCGCCATCACTGGCGTTGAGGCAGACGTGACCGAAGGCAGCGAGGCTATCTACGACCTCTCCGGGCGCAAGGTAAGCCAGACGCGGAAGGGCATCTACATTGTGAACGGCAAGAAGGTGGTCATCAAGTAATAACCATTAAAACGATAAGACAATGAAGACATACACGAAGCCTTCCGTGGAGGTCATTGAGACCGAGACGGAGCAGATGGTCTCCCTGTCCGCTGTAGAGACTGGCGCAAGCGGCGACTACAACTGCCTTGACAAGGGATATAACTGTTGGAACGACGGCTCCTCCTTCTGGGGAGAGTAGTTCATAATTTGATAGATACTTCAGGGCCAGCCGCGGCGTGATGCCGCGGCTGGCTTTGTTTATGCCCGCAGGCGAGGGGCGGGAGGCCGGGTATCTTGATTATTTTAGTAACTTCGCGGCGTTATGCAGCAGGAAGAGAGGATAACACTCAGGAGCGAGGGCTTGAAGAAGATATACGGCAAGCGCACGGTCGTCAACAACGTCACCTTCGAAGTGACGCAGGGAGAGATCGTCGGGCTGCTCGGACCCAACGGAGCGGGCAAGACAACGTCCTTCTACATGACGACGGGGCTGGTCATCCCCAACGAGGGGCATATCTTCCTCGGCGGCAGGGAGATAACGAAGCTGCCCGTCTACCAGCGCGCCCGCCTCGGCATAGGCTACCTGGCGCAGGAGCCTTCCGTCTTCCGCAAGATGACCGTGGAGGACAACCTTGCCTGCGTGCTGGAGATGACGCACAAGCCCGCGGACTTCAGCGGCACGGAAGAGGAGTACCGCCAGTGGAAGATGGAGTCGCTGCTCGACGAGTTCAACCTGCAGAAGATACGCAAGAACCTCGGCGACCAGTGCTCGGGCGGGGAGAGAAGGCGCACAGAGATAGCCCGCTGCCTCGCCATAAGCCCCAAGTTCATAATGCTCGACGAGCCTTTCGCAGGTGTCGACCCCATAGCCGTCGAGGACATACAATATATTGTCTGGAAGCTCAAGCAGCGCAACATCGGCGTGCTCATCACTGACCACAACGTGGAGGACACGCTCTGCATAACGGACCGAGCCTACATGCTCTTCGAGGGGCAGGTGCTCTTCCATGGCACGCCGCAAGAGCTCTCCTCGAACCCCGTGGTCAGGGCAAAGTACCTCACGAACAGCTTCGTGCTTCGAGACAAGGACTTCGAGCAGATACACCGCGAGAGGCAAGCAGGAGAATAGCCCGCCACGCCCTTGCTCTTCTGCAAGTAATGCCTTACCTTCGCGCCCGTTGCCCTGCGCCTGTGGTGGAATTGGTAGACACGCCAGACTTAGGATCTGGTGCCGAGAGGCGTGTAAGTTCGAGTCTTATCAGGCGTACCCAAGGAGGCATAAGGGCGGAAGTCCCCACTTAGGGGCTTCCGCCTTTGCCGTCCAGTAACGGCAAGCGTCACGACTGTATAAGGGGCGTGACGATGCCCTTGCGAGTGATCCCCTCGTCTATAGACTATGAGGACGCTAATGATAGCTACTACTCCGGCAGCTACACAGTGACAAGCATACACCTCGGCTATAACAAGGATATTACCTCCGTGACTATCCCCAGCTCCGTGAAAAGCATAGGAAGCTATGCGTTCGAGGACTGCAGCGGGCTTACCTCCGTAACCTCGCTCAGCGAAACCCCGCCTTCGTGCTCGTCCAATGCGTTCAGCAACGTGGACAAGAGTGCCTGCACGCTCATAGTGCCCGCAGGCTCGGAGGACGCTTACGCCTCTGCCACGGGGTGGAGCAGCTTCAGAAAGATAAGGGAAGGGGCGTGACGCTCGTACAAGGTGGCTAAGGTTAACCCCGAAGGGGTTCAACTATGGCAAACGGCTGCGGCTACGCTTGTTATGCCCCTTCGGGGCTTTTCGTAATGATGGTATAAGAGGGGCCGTGGTCCCTGTATAAGAGGCGTGAAGGTACCCCTTGCGAGGGGTTCAACCGAACCCCTTGCGAGGGGTTCCTGACAACCCCTTGCGAGGGGTTACTTGACGCTTAGCCGTGGGGCTTCACGGGCATACAATAAGGCCCGCCACACTGATGTAGGGCGGGCCGTTATGCCTTGTCAGTAAAGGGCTAACGGGCGAGCGAGGAGACCGTCTCCCTTAGCACCGCTATCTTGCTCTCCGCGTCGGCGAGCTTCTTGCGCTCAAGCTCCACCACCTGCTTGGGGGCGTTCTCCACGAAGCGCTCGTTGCCCAGCTTTTTCCTTATGCCCGCCATGAAGCCTTGCAGCCGCTCTATCTCAGCCAGAGCCTTGCGCCTCTCCGCCTCACGGTCTATGAGGCTGCCGAGGGGTACGGCGTACTCGTCAGTGCCAACGAGGAAGGCTTGGCTGCCCTCGCCCTTCTGCGGGACGTAGGCAATCTCCCCGAGGCAAGCCAGCTTCTCTATCACAGGGCCGAGGGCGGGGCAGCGGGTCACACGCCTCTCCTCGGGCGAGGCGACCACCACCTCAAGGCGCAGCGGCTCGTGGGGACTGATGCTCTTGCTCTGCCGCACCGCACGGACACCGCTTATCACCTGCTTGGCCTGCTCCACTTGGGCTATGAGGCCAAGGTCGCGCTCCGATGGCTCGTCGAGCCTGAGCGTTGAGGTCATTATGCTCTCGCCCGCCTGCCTGGGGGCTATGTGCTGGTAGATCTCCTCTGTGATGAAGGGCATGAAGGGGTGGAGCGTCTGCATAAGCTGCTCGAAGAGCTGTAGCGTCGCCTCGAGCGTCGGCTGGTCTATCGGGGCTTGGTAGGCAGGCTTTATCATCTCGA
>JAJPZF010000206.1 GCA_021204545.1 Prevotellaceae bacterium | reverse complement strand
GCCACGAATATCTCGCGAAGCGAGATCGCCGCAGGCAACGAGTGGTTTAGAGGGCGTTGGAGCTTGCGTACATGCGGCGGAGGTTGATCATGGCGTAGCGCATCCGCCCGAGGGCTGTGTTGATGCTGACGTTGGTGAGGCTGGCTATCTCCTTGAACGACATCTCCTCGAAGAAGCGAAGGACGACGACCTCACGCTGAGGCTCCGGCAGGCGGTCGACCAGGCGGCGGGCGTCGCTAAGCGTCTGCGACATGACCATCTGCTCCTCGGCGTTGGGCTCCTGAAGTGCGCAGTTGCTAAGGAGGTCGCCCCTCGGCTCGCCGTCCCTGCCCGTAAGCTCGCCCGAGACGGTGCGGCTGGAGCGTAGGCTCCTTTGGCGGTCGAGGATAAGGTTGCGGGCGATGCGCAGGAGCCACGCGCAGAACTGCCCGTTCTCCTGATAGCGTCCGTCGCGTATGGCCATAATTGCCTTGACGAAGGTGTCTTGGAACACGTCGTCGGCAACGTCACGGTCGCCTGTCATAAAGCAGATATACTGGAATACTCGCCTCTGGTTGTGAGCTAACAAAGCGTCGAAAGCCTCGTTGTTGCCTTCCCTATACAAGCTCACCAACTGCTCGTCGCTGAGCCGAGATAACTTCTCCATACAGTGTTTAACTAAGAGCTATTGGAGTAGAGTCTGTCTGATAGGCAATGCGTTTTGTTAGGTTACGGCGGCAAAGTAAGGGCATTTAGGCATTGCCTCCAAACATTTAAGGCTAAAAGTGACCCTTGGGGGCAATAATCGCCCTACATTAGCCGTTAAAGAGGCAAACAACGACGCCTATGGACGACTTTCTACTCCAGCTTTCCAACCTCAACCTCTCACCCAAGGAGTCAACGCTCCGCTACATAAGGGAGTTCGCCCGCTCCTACAAGCCGAGGGCGGCCGAATGTTAGTGTCCCCCTCGCTCCTCGCAGCCGACTTCGGCAACCTCGAGCGTGAGATGACGTGGCTCAACCGCAGCGGGGCGGACCTGCTGCACCTCGACGTGATGGACGGCGTGTTCGTGCCGAACATCTCCTTCGGCTTCCCCGTTATGCAGGCTGTGGCGAGGCTTTGCCGTGTGCCGCTCGACGTGCACCTGATGGTGGTGCAACCCGAGACGTACCTTGATAGGGTAGCCGCACTGCCGGGCGTGAGGTACTTCAACTTCCACTACGAGGCTACCTTCCGCCGCCGTGAGCTGATAGACAGGGCGAGGGCGAAGGGTTTGATGACGGGCATAACGGTGCGCCCCGAGACGTCGGTGGAGTATCTGCGCGACCTGCTGCCCTCCCTCGACCTTGTGCTGCTGATGTCCGTTCACCCGGGTTTCGGCGGTCAGAAGTTCATCCCCGACACACTTCGTAAGGCACGCCGCCTGCGAGAGCTTATCATTGAGACAGGCAGTAAGGCGCTCATCGAGGTGGACGGCGGAGTGAACAGCGAGACCAGTAGGCAGCTGGCTGAGGCGGGCGTTGACGTGCTCGTGGCAGGCTCCTACGTCTTCGGCGCGGCAGACCCCCTTAAGGCGGTAGCCGAGCTGAAGGCACTCTGACCGCACGTGCGGCGTTACCTCTTCCTCCTTCTCACCGCTGCCCTTGCCGTGGGCATAGCCTTAGGCGCGCTTTGCCCTGTCCCTACCTTAGCCCTAACCCTAAGCCTACTCTTCGTGCTGGCTTGCCTTGTGGTGGCTCACCTCAAGGGCTGGTCGGGGGCGTTCCTCTGCCTCGTCTTCCTCTGCTTCGTGGTAGTGGGGATGCTGAGGGCAGGGCAGGGCGACTGGCACCTGCTGCCACAGTCGCTCGACACGTTCGCCCTTCGCCTCCGTGAGCTTGCCCGAGTGAGGCTCTACTCCCTGCCCTTAAGCGACGAGGCGAAGAGCCTGCTCGACGCCATGATGTTCGCCCAGCGAGGGATGCTCACGACAAGTATAAGGCATCTCTACACCGAGGCGGGGGCTGCCCACTTGCTCGCCCTCTCGGGGCTTCACCTCGGCATACTCTTCGGCTTGCTCTACCTCTGCCTGCTCCAGGCGGTGGAGTACGTCCTTGTGCGCCGCACGTTAGCCTTGGTGGGCATCGCCGCCATGTGGGGGTACGCCTTGGTGGTGGGCTTCCCAGTCTCGCTGGTCAGGGCTTCGACGATGATGACCCTGCTCTTCCTCTCCCAGCTGCGGCTCGTAGGGGCAAGCGGTTGGCACACCCTCGGTCTCGCGTCGCTGTTGATACTCCTTGTCTCCCCCACGAGCCTCGGCAGCGTAAGCTTTCAGCTCTCGTTCACTTCAGTGGCAGGCTTGCTGCTCTTCTTCGAACCCCTCGGCGGGCATCGCCACTTCCCTTGGTATCAACTCACGTGGCTCTGGAGCGCGTTCGTCGCCTCCGTCTCCGCACAGATAGGCAGCCTGCCACTTGTGGCTTACTACTTCCATCAGTACTCGCTCTACTCCGTCCCGCTCAGCCCTGTCTACATCCTGCTCGCTACGTTCATCCTCTACCTCGCACTTCTCTCCCTGCTCACAGCCGCACCCTTCCTGTGCGCCTGCGTCAGCTCGCTGGTCTCGTCGCAGCACAGCCTAATGCGCCTCGTCTCCCGGCTGCCCTTCTCGGTGTGGAGGGACATACAGTTGGGCCCGTCGCAGGTAGTGCTGCTTTACGTCGTCATCCTGTGCCTTGCCCCGTCGGTCTACGCTGTGCGGAAGCTCGGGGACGAGTCGCCTTCGCTGCGCCTCGCATACTTCCTGCGCCTCTGGCCGTACACCGCGGCGGCCGTCCTCAGCCTTCTTGCGGTCTGTCTCCTCTCCTAAGGCAGCCGCAAAAGAGGTAATACCCCTTTAGGCAAAGAGGTAATACCCCTTTAGGCAAAGAGGTAATACCCCTTTAGGCAAAGAGGTAATACCTCTATCATGAAGGGGGTAATACCTCTTTTGCGAAGGGTCATTTACCCCTCTTCAAGGCAGCGGTTAAGCTCCGTCGCGATTAGCTCCCGGTCGAGGCTCTGCCCGATGAACACTATCTTCTGCATGCGGTCGCCGTACCGCTCGTCCCAGTCCTGCACTACGGAAGGGTTGCGCTCAAGGAACTGCTTGAGCTCCTCGTCGGGCATCGTGGCGTACCACTGACCAGCGTTCTTCAGCGACACCTGTCTGCCCGCCTGCTCGAAGAGGTAGCACGTCTGCTCCTCGCCCTTGAAGTAGCAGATGCCCTTCGTCCTTATTATGCCCTGTGGCCAGCGGCGGGCTACGAAGTGGTCGAACCTCGAGAGGCTCATGGGCAGGCGGCTCGTGAAGACGAACGTCGAGATGCCGTACTCCTCCGCCTCGCCCTCCTCCTCGTTGTGGTCGTGCCCCTCCAGCTCCTCCACCCACTTGGCAGAGGTGGCTGTCTGCTCGAAGTCGAAGAGGCGGGTGTGAAGGAGCTTCTCCAGCGGCACGTCGCAGTAATCGCAGGGAAGTATCTCGGCGTGCGGCTGAAGGGCGCGGAGCACGTCCGTGGTGTGCCTCAGCTCCTCAGGGGTGACCTCCGAGGCTTTGTTAAGCAGGATAAGGTTCGAGAACTCTATCTGCTGTATGACGAGGCTCTCTATGTCCTCCTCGCCGACAGTCTGCTCCAGCAGGTCGAGCCCGCCCTTGAACTCATCACGCAGCCTGAGGGCGTCCACTACGGTCACTATACAGTCCAGCTCGGGCAGCGCACCCTTGGAGTAACGCTCGTCGAGCGAAGGGATGGAGCAGATGGTCTGGGCTATCGGGGCAGGCTCGCAAATGCCGCTCGCCTCGATGACTATATAATCGAAGCGGCCAGAGGAGCTGATGTCGTGCAACTGCTCCACCAAGTCCATCTTGAGCGTGCAGCAGATACAGCCGTTCTGCAGGGCGACGAGGGAGTCGTCCGACTGGCTCACCACGCCGCCCTGCTGGATGAGGCTCGCGTCGATGTTCACCTCCCCAAGGTCGTTGACGATGACGGCGAAGCGTATGCCCCGCTCGTTGCGGAGGATGCGGTTGAGCAGCGTGGTCTTGCCGCTGCCGAGGTATCCCGTGAGAAGAAGTACAGGTGTAGGTTTCATGCGGTTATGTGTTAGCGGTGCAAAATTACGGCAATTAGGCGATATATCGGGGGAAATAAGTACTTTTGCGGCGTGCAAGACCTAAGACAACTCCTCGACACTTCCCGTAAGGTGGTTCTCACCTGTCACGTCAACCCCGACGGCGACGCAATAGGCAGCCTCTGCGCCGCCCTGTTGCTCCTTAGGCGCTTGGGAAAGGAGGCCGTCGCCATCGTCCCTAACGCCTTCCCCGACAACCTTAGGCGCGTCCCCTCGAGCGGTGAGCTTATCGTAGCCAACACGAACCGCAGTAAGGTGACGACGCTTATAGCGGAGGCTGACCTCATCTTCTGCCTCGACTATAACGCCTTGGGCAGGGCAGGTGCGCTGTCGGAGATGATAAAGGAGAGCAAGGCGCCGAAGGTGATGATTGACCACCACCTGCTGCCCGAGCAGTTCTGCCAAGTGGTCGTCTCCCGCCCCGAGCTGTCAAGCACGTGCGAGGTGCTGCTTCGCCTCGAGATGGAGACGGGCTGGGCGGAGCAGTTGACACGTGAGGAGGCGGAGTGCCTTTACATAGGCATGATGACCGACACGGGTGCCTTCACCTACGCCAGCAGCCGACCAGAGATATACGAGAGCGTGCTGTGGCTGTTGAGGCGCGGCATAGACAAGGACGAGCTTTACCAGGCTATCTTCCAGACTTGCACCGAAGGGAAGCTGCGACTGACGGGCTACCTGCTCTACGTCAAGATGGAGGTGATGAAGGACTGCTCCGCCGCCCTCATTACCCTGACTAACGAGGAATACCGCCGCTTCTCGGTGAAGAACGGAGACACTGAGGGGCTGGTGAACCTGCCCTTGCAGATCGGCGGCATACGCCTTAGCGTCTTCCTAAGGCAAGACACTGAGGTGTGGGGGAAGATAAGGGTGTCCACCCGCAGCCTCGGCGACTTCCCTTGCAACAAGATGGCGGAGGAGTTCTTCAACGGCGGCGGTCACAAGAACGCTGCTGGCGGCTCGCTGATGTCGTCGATGGACGAGGCTGTGGAGGTTGCCCGCCTTGCGATAAGGAAGTATGCGACACTCTATAAAGATAAATAGGATGAGACGATACACTCTATACACACTGCTATGCGCCCTCCTGGCAGGCTGGACGCTCGCCTCCTGCGACGACGACGAGACGTACGCCGAGCAGAAGGAGAAGGAGCGCAAGGCCATTGCCTCCTTCCTCGCCCGCGACCCTCTGGTGCTTACCGACAGCTACGGCGACACACTGCTAAGCACAAGCAAGATTAAGGTGATAAGCGAGACTGTCTTCGAGGCGCAGGACTCGACGACCAACGTGGATGAGAACGAGTACGTGCTGT
>JAJPZF010000076.1 GCA_021204545.1 Prevotellaceae bacterium | reverse complement strand
ATAACGTAAGCCTGCCGCGCTCCCCACGTATGGGCGCAGCGCGGCAGGCACGTCAGCTTACTTCTCTACTGTCTCACTCTCCCCATATAGAGCCGCCGCTCTGCCAGACGCTGCCCTTCACCAGGCCGTCGCCGTCGGCGTTGGAGGGGTCGTGCGTCGCAGGGTCGGTGCTTACAGCTGAGAGTGCGAGCATCAGCCCGGGCTCCGTCTCTGTTGCCTCCGTGGAGGGCTTAATGTACTGTCTCATCGTTCTTGTCGTGTTAAAGGGTTATCTGATTACTACTTTCTTGCCGCCGCGGATGTATATGCCTCGGCGGGGGGACTGCGCGAGGCGACCGCTGAGGTCGTAGGTGACCTTTGCCGAAGGCTCGCTAACGGCCACGCCCTCTACGGCTGTCGTCGTGCCTTCGTCCTCAGCAGCGGAGGGCAGCATGATCAGCTCCTTCACCTCCTGCGTGGCGGGCAGCGAGAGGTAGCAGTGGTAGGCGTTGAGGGTGATGTCCTCGCCTTGCACGATGTGGAAGGCTGCCTGCCCCTCGTCCTGCCGCTGCAGGACGTAGTTGCACGTCTCGCCGTCGCTCTGCGGCACGTTGATGTTCACGAGCGTACCCGTGAGGCGCACGTCGCTCTCCAGTGCGGCGACAGTATCGTCAGTGCCTTCAGCCACACCGCTGAAGGTGTACTCGCGGCTGCTCTCGATGGGTTCGTCGCCTGTGTACTCTATAATATAAGGAGTGTTAGCGCCTATCGCCTCCTGAGGGCTAAGCGTTAGCGTCGAGCCTTCCAGCCCCTCGCAGGTGTAGGCGGCGAGACCCTCGGGCAGCTCCGAGTTGAAGGGCAGCACGAGCGTTGCCCAGCCAGCGTCGGTCATCTTCCACGTCACCTCCAGCGCCTCAGGCTCTTGCTCGTTGCCCGTGGCGAGGTAGGTGTTCACAGCCTCACGCAGCGCTGAGGCGTTGGTCTCGGTGCCGTTCACTGCCTGCATTGTAGCCTCTTGCAGCAGGGCGGCAGCCTCGGGCAAGAGGGCGTTGGGGCAGTCGTCGGTCAAGGCTGTGCCGAAGAGCTGAAGCTCTGCCATGTGCCAGCATCCGTGGTCGGGGGTGAGGGTGTTCTCGCTGTAGAAGCGCAGGTACTTCACGCCCTCGGGCACGGTGAAGCCCCGGTAGATGAGGGCGTAGTCGTCGGTATTGTCCGAGAGGTCGAGCGAGGCAAGCACGTACTCCGTGCCAGAGTGTTCAGCCTTCTTGTCGTCGTCGTCGCCGAAGACCACCATCCTCACCGTCATCTCCGTCGTCCTGTCCTGGTCGTCGTGACCGCCCCTGCGCTGAAGCCTCAGCACCACTGGTCCGCCGTGCCGGGCGAAAGTGTCGGGCAGCTCCACCTGCACGTACTGCAAGCCGTCGACGTGCGTCTGCTGGTACCAAGTGGATATCCACACCGTGGTCGAGTCCCCGTCTATAAGGGCAGCCAAGCCTCCCTGCGCCCCTGCGTGCTCGAGGCTCTCGGTGAAGGGCGACGAGAGCTGCTCCACGCTGCTTATCAAGCCGTTGCCTATGGGGTCTTCCTCGCTTGTACCCTCGTCAACAGAGGTGACGTACTGCGAGCGGCTCTCCAGTGCGGCGAAGGCGTCGTTCACCACGTCCTTAAGAGCCTCCCCCTCAGCCTCCTCGTCGTCGGGCAGGGAGGCGAGCGTCACCTCGTAGAGGTTCCAGTGGTCGTTGGCATGACCTGCCGTCACATAGCCATTGTTGCTGCCGTTCGTCTGCAAGGCGTACACTCCGCTCACGATGTTCACCGTGTAGCCGAGGTCGTAGACGTTCATGCCGAAGTACGTCTGCCCCTCCACGCGGTAGACGTTGTAGTCGCCAATGCTTGTCGGCGAGACGTGTATCTTCGTGCCGCCCGCCTCGCCTGCGAGGTCGCTCCAGTACTCGCCCGTTGCCCACTGCACGCGGTAGGCGGGAGCGTCATCCCTCTCGGTGGTCTTGGCGGAGGGGACGAAGCGGATGAGATACTTGGCTGCGTCCTCGGCTCTCATCCCTTCGGAGACGTAGTCGCTCAGGTTAGTGCCTTCGGTGAAGGGCGTGGCGTGCTGCTCGTCGGTCTCGGCGGCGTTGTAGTAGACGAACTTGCCGCCGGCGTTGCTGCCTGCCGAGGCGAGGGCGTACCACTTGCCTTCCTCCACGCCCGTGGCTACCGTCTCCGAGACACTGCTGACGCTCATGCCGCTCACGTCGACGGGGTCAGGCACTCCCTGCGCCACCTTCACCGACAGCTCCGTCAGGGTCATAGACTCGCCAGTGTCGTTGCCCTTGAGCAAGAGCCGCACCTCAGGCTTATTGATGCCCGTGATGGTCTGCTGCACCTCTCCGCCTGCCTCCTCCGCGCTAAGCTCAGTGCTCGAGTCTATCGTCACGCTAAGGTCTTCTGCCGAGAGCGTGCCCTTAAGCGTGAGGTCTTCGATGTAGTAGCCCGCAGGCACTGAGATGATGTAGCCGAACGAGGTGCTTCCTCCCTCCGAGAGCTTAAGGCTGTTCTCCGAGGCGAACTCGATGTTGTTGGCGGTGGAGCTTGCCTCGCTGATGGTCACCACGGGCGACGTGCCGCTCTCCCACCTCAGGAAGGCTAAGCCCCCCGGCTGCTGCACTGTGTTGTCGTTCCTCGTGGCTGTGCCGCCGCCGAGGTCGAGCTCAAGGGTGACGCCCTCCAGAGCCTCACCCTCAGCCCGAACGCTGTTCACGCCCAAGGAGAACGGCAGTGCCGCCCCGAGGGCCAAAGTGAGTAACGTTTCCTTTTTCATAGGACTTTGGTTTGATGATAGGGTTAGTGAAATGATTATACTGCCTGCCTTCAAGCAGGACTTCCTTCTTGCCTTAGAGCCTTACCTACAATAGTCTTTTACGCCTGCGAAGGTATGCCCTTCCCCTCGCTCCCGCCAAATCCTAAGTCCTCTTTCTCACTTAGCGCACCCTCTTCGCGAGGCTTACGTGGCAATACAACGACCCTTAGGCGTCAACAAGGGAAGCCCCGAAGGTACTCTCTATCCTATTCGCTGCCCGCCACAAGCCACATAACGAAGCCTGCCGCGGCTCCCTTGTGTTGGGTGTCGCGGCAGGCGAAAGGAGTTGTTATGGTACGAGTTCCTTAGTTCCAGAACGAGTTAATGTTGTCCCAGAGGTTGCTCTTCACCAGTCCGTCGCCGTCGTCTCCGTCCATCTTGATGGCGGGCGTGTCGTTAATGGCGGAGAGGGCAATCATCCGCTGTGTCTCTGTGCTTATCACCTCCGTTGAGGGCTTGATGTACTTTCTCATTGTTCCTTGGTGTTATGGTGGTTATTTTATTATCACTTTCTTGCCTCCCTTGATGTATATGCCCTTCCGCGGCTCGGTCACCTGCCTGCCCGAGAGGTCGTAGACGGCGGTGGAGGAGGCTGTCTCCTGCTCGACGCTGGTGATGGCGGTCGCCGTGCCTTGCTCCTTGGCGGTGCCTGGCAGGTTGATGACCAGCTTCACGTTGCCCTCGCTCTCCTCCGTGTTCTCCTCAACTGGCGTGGAGAGGTAGCAGTGGTAAGCGTTGAGGCTTAAGGTAATAGCATTACCATCGTCGTCAGATAAATCCTGCACGATGTAGAAGGCAACGTCATCGTCCTGCTCTTGCAGCAGGTAGTAGCTGTTCTCTTCATCGCTCACGGGCATATCCATATCCTTAAGCGTGCCTGTGAGGCTTGTGCCGTCGTCGGCATTAGCGGTGTAAGTGTCCTCGAGGTCGTCCTCGGGCGAGCCAGTGAAGGTGTACTCCTTGTCCTCCGTCAGCTCCTCCTCGCCGGTGTACTGCACGATGTACGGGGTGCAGGCTTCAAGGCTCTCCACAGCGTCGCCAAGGCTGAGGGTGTCGTTCTTGGCGATGCTGCTTACGGTGTAGGCGGCAAGGTCTTCGGGAACGTCAGCGGCGAAGGGAAGTATCATCGTGCCCCATCCTGCCGTCGTCATCTTCCACGTGATGTCCTCGCTGGGGTTGGCGAGCGTCACCTCGTACAGGTTCCAGTGGTCGTTAGCATGGTCGTTGGTTACATAGCCAGTGTTAGAGTATTGCTTCAGACGATAAGGAAGCTCTTCATCGTCATTTTTATCTGCTACGTTAATGGCATAAGATAAGTCGTAGACGTTAATGCCGAAGTATGACTGGTCACTTACGAGATAAGCGTTATACTCTCCTATGCTTGTAGTGGAGACGGTAATATCACCAGTATTGTCACTGGTTGAGGTGTTATCCTTCATATCGTTCCAGTAGTTTCCCGTAGCAAACTGTATGTGATAGACTGGTGTATCCTTGCCTTCACTACCATCAGATGTCTTAGAGGAAGAGATGAAGCGAAGGAGATACTGGGCTGCGTCCTCTGCGCTCTGGTTTGCGTAGACATGAGTGCTAAGGGTTGTCTCGCTGTTCAGTGAGATGTAGCCCTCATCCTCGTAAGCGACATAGCTCGGTGCCTTGCCGCCTCCTGAGGTAAGCATATACCACTTGCCTTCCTCTATGCCTGAGGCTACTTCCGAGGACACTGCCGAGACGTGATAGTTCGTGAGGTCTACGGGGTCGGGTATGCCCTCGGCTATGGTGACAGTAAGGGACGTGATGGTGAACGTCTCGCCAGTGTTGTCCCCGTCGAGGTGGATACGTATCTGGGGCTTGTTGATGCCAGTGATACTCTTTTCCACTTCCCCGTTAGCCTCCTCAACGGTTAGCTCGTTGTCGTAGTCAATGGTGACCTTAAGGTCAGTGGCAGAGATGTTGCCCTTGATAGTCATATCACTGATATAGTAGCCTTCGGCGACAGAGATGGTGTAGCCGAAGGAGGTGCTGCTGCCCTCCGAGAGCTTGAGGGCGTAAGTGTCATCTCCATTAGAAGAGAACTCGATGTTGTTAGTGGTGGAGTTAGCGTCTTGGATAGTCACGGCTGGGGTGGAGGTGCTTACCCACTTGATGAAGGCAGCGTTAGATGTCGTCTCAGGCGTTGGGTTGGTGTCGTCGCTCCTCGTTGCTGTGCCTTGGCTAAAGTCACTTATAGTTATTGTTGTTCCCGTCGTCTCGGCATCATCGTCGTCAGCCCAAGCGGGTGTCACGCCCAGCGAGAGAGGGAGGGCGGCGAGAAGAGTGTAAAGGATGAATGATTTTTGTTTCATAGGGGTTTTAAGTTTAGTGTTATGATAGTTGATAATTCAAGTGTTCGAGGCTTTCAGCGAGGCAAAGGTATGCATTAATGTCTTCCCCGCCTAACAAATCGGCTCTTTTTTCACCGAGAACGCCACAAAAAGTGTATTAGGGGCGCCGCGGAAGGGGTAATACCCCTTTGGCGGAAGGGGTAATACCTCTTTGGCGGAAGGGGTAATACCTCTTTGGCGGAAGGGGTAATACCTCTTTGATGGAAGGGGTGTAGACCCCTTTGCCC
>JAJPZF010000241.1 GCA_021204545.1 Prevotellaceae bacterium | reverse complement strand
TTCAGTTCAGTAGGGCAGGTAGTCATCGTCGCAGGGGTCTTTGTGGTCGTCGTCATCCTCTTCCTCCTCTCCAGGGTCTTCTTCCCGCTGACGCTGCTCCTGCTCCTCCAGGTCCTCCAGGTCGAAGTCGAGCTCGTCCTGCCGCGCCTCGTCCTTGTCGTCGTCAGGGTGCAGCGAGTAGAAGCCAAAGCGTGGCCTGTCGAGGAACTCCTTCTCCACCATCAGCTTGACAAGGCGGTAAGCTTGCGTTTCGCCCAGCCCTGGCTGGCTCTCCTTCTCCGCCTCCTTCAAGATGCCGCGAACGAGCTCCTCCGCTCTCAGCTCCTTCCTCACCTGGTTGTGGAAGACGGTGGAGGCGTACCTCACCGCCCTCTCCATGACGCTCTCCTGCTCCGCCACGGCCGTGTCGCCCACCCACACGACGGGCAGCGCCACCCCCTTCGTCAGGCCGAACATGAACGCGCGGAACGGCTCCTGGCGGCAGCCCCCTCGGCTGCCATCGCGACGGAGAACTCCTCGTAGCCCTTCAGGAGGATGGTGGTCTCCGCCTTCTGCTTGTACATGGCCCCCAGCGCGCCGCGCTCAGTGCGCCCGTCCTTGTTGGTGTGCAGGCACGAGCAGATGTGCGTGTGACACTTGCCCGCCAGCTCCACGAGCTGCCCCACCACCTCGGCGCAGTCCTTCTGGTCGTTGTAGTCCTGGCAGATGTCCACCACGCCGTCAAGCACCACCACCTGCGGCCTCAGCGCCTCCACCGCCCTCGTGAGCGCCTCGCGGCGCTGCTGGCGGCTCAGCGGGCGGAAGTCCATGTACACGAGGCGAGGGTTGCTCACCTTGTCGTCCCAGCCCATGAGCTTGTGCACCTTGCGGTAGGTGAGCTGACCGTACCCCTTGCCCTGCTCCGCGTCAATGATGAGCACCTTGCGCTCCAGCGGGCGGCTCTCGGCGGGCGAGGAGGGCCCCAGCAGCGGGTGGCCCAGCAGGGCCGCCACCATGCCCACGCAGAGCGACGTCTTGCGGCACTTCGGCGGTCCGAGCACCAGCGAGAGGCCCTCGGCCGTCATCAGCGGAGCCCCCGTGGAGTCCTGCCTGAGGATGCACTCGGGCCGCTCGTACTCCTCCTCGAGGCGCAGGATGAGCCCGCGGATGTCAAGCCCCTCGGGCGTGATGAAGAGCTGGCTGTCCTGCTCTTCCCTTACGCTGTTCTCCAGCGCGTTTTCATTTTCGTTTTGCATAAAGCTTAATTTTTTAAAAGTTTCCGGGACTGTTCCCGTTGACGCGAAGGTAGACACTCCGCCCGGGCGGCCGCAAGGTTGTAATATTACAACTGACTATACAAATTTAGGGCCGCCCCGCGCAGCCCCGATGTTAACTGCCCTCTCCCCCGGGGGGGGGCTTGCGGCGCGCCGCCCGCGCCCAGGGTATGCCAGGGGGAGAGACAGGCAGTCTTTTCAGCGCGCGCAGGCGGCACGGGGGCGGCGGACAGCGCGGTTGGCGGCCGCGCATAGCTAACTCCGAAGGGGCATAACAAGCGTAGCCTCGAGGTGGTTAAGGCAAGCCCCGAAGGGGCTATCCGCGGCGACGGGCGTTCGGGGCTTGCCTTAACCGCCTTGCCGTCATTGTCGCTGTCTATGGGGCAAACGAAAAGACCGGCCGCGGCGTCACGCCGCAGCCGGTCCGGTGAAAACTTTTCTCTACTAAATTAAATCTTATGAAGAAAAATCATTTCTCTCTGCTTGTGTCAGTTTCCCCAGAACGAGGAGCCGTCTGTCCAGGCGTTCTCGCCTTTGTTCAGGCAGTCGTAGTCGGGGCTCGCGTCGGTCGTCACCGTGGAGATGGAGAGCATCTGCTCCAGCTCCGTGTCTATTACCTCAATAGAGGGCTTCATGTATGTCTTCATTGCTTTACTGCTTTAAATGGTTATTTACTTGATGACTACCTTCTTTCCGCCCTTGATGTAGATGCCCTTCAGCGGCTGGCTCACCTTGCGGCCCGAGAGGTCGTACACGGCCTCGCCGTCAGTCTCTGCCACGGTCTCCACGCTCTCGATGGCGGTGGCGTTGCCCTTGCTTGTCGGGAACAGGAAGATCACCTCGGGGGCGTCGTTGCCAGTCTCGTCGTTGCCAGTCTGCTCGTCGTTGCCAGTCTCGTCGTTGCCAGTCTGCTCGTCAGAGGCTACAGTCAGGTAGCAGTGGTTGGCGGTGAGGCTGATGTCGTCAGAGTTAACGATGTAGAAGGCGACGCCTGAGGCTTGGTTCTGCAAGACGTAGCTGCCCTCGGGAGCCGCCACGGTGGTGTAAGCGCCGGTAAGCCAGCTGTCCTCGCTCGTCACGGTTGCCACGTAAGTCCTTGCGGTTACTGCGAAGGTGTAGGTGGCAGCCTCGTCGCCCGTCACGATGTACGGGGTGTTAGCCTTGAAGCCGTCGGTCACCTCAACGAGGTCAAGCGTCTTGCTGTCCGTCTCTTCTGCCTCCTCGGTAGTGTCGTCAGCGGCAGCGTCGTCGTCTACTGTGGCAGTGTCGTCAGCGTCAGCCTCGTCAGCACTCTCCTCCTCGAAGGCGGAGGTGGTGTAGAGCGTCAGCCCTGTCAGCTCGTCGTCGGTGGGAACGAACGGGAGCATCAGTGTGCCGTAGCCTGCGCTGGTCATCTCCCAAGTTATCTCGTCGGAGGCGGAAACGATGGAGAGGTCGCTATAGGTGTTGTCCGTGTAGAAGCCTGCGTCTCCGTTGTTGCCGTTAATGCCCACGTTAGCTTTCTGGTCGGGGTTGAAGAGCTTGACGATGCCGTCGGTCTCTGTGGCTATGACTTGGAAGGTGCAAGCGTCATCCGCTGTGGCAGTCACACGGAAGCCTGCCGTCCCTGTGCTTGTGCCGCTATACTTCTCTGCGTAGCAGATGTAACGTGTCGTTGCATCGTCGCCAGTATCACCAGTAACAGTCGACGGGTCAACGTTGAAGCTGAGGGTGTACCCGTTCGTTACGTCCTGTACAGGGGTGAAGGTGAAGCATTGGTTCTCGAGGCTTGCGCTCGGCTCGTAGTCGAACTGCACGTTGTAGTAGCCCTGACTGGACTTCGTGTCGTCGTCCCTTACTACCCAAAGGGCGTTGCCCTGGCAGTTGCTGTCCTCAGCCATCATTATGATGTTGAACGTCTGGCCGTCCTCGGGAGCGTTAAGCTCTGCCTCGAGGAAGGCGGTCACTGCCTTTTGCAGAGCAGTGAGAGCGCTCTCGATGCTTTCGGTTGTGGCTGATTCATCGTCATAGACCTTCTGAGCCTCCTCTATGGCAGAGGTAAGTTCGTCGGCAAGGTCTTGCGAACGCTGGAAGGCGTCAGAGCCCACGTTGGTAGTCACGTCCACCTCGCTTGCCTCCTCTATGGCGAGGGAGAGGGCGTCCTTGTCGAGGGCAACGCTTTCCTCACCGAGGTACTCCAGCTTGAAGTCGCCTACGCTGCACCACGTGGAGGCCGTTCCCGACAGGTCTTCCATCTTCGCGCCTATCGTAAGGGTTGTGCCTTGATTTTGATTGTCCTCGGGCACGATAATCTCAATCGAGCCCCAGTTCCAGCCGTAGCCTACGTTGCTGTTAGCGAAGGAAGCGCCCTCAGCCACGCCGGCCTCCACGCTCTCCCACGTGTTGCCGTCGGTGTCTATCGTGCCGCCCGTGTTGCCCACCGCGGGGAACTCGTACTCCATCTCGCCTGCCAGAAGCACCACCTTCGCTCCCTCAGAGCTGCGGGCTGCGGCGGTGAGCTTGTAGACACCTGCCTCGGTGAGGGTGACTTCCTGCGTCATCGTGCCCTGCCACAAGGTGGAGGCGCTGTTGTGGTCGAAGTACGTGCGCCACGAGTGTCCCGACCAGTGCTCGCCATTCAGCGTGCCGAGCGCATCCCCGTCCGCGTCTATCGTCCAGCCGTTCGTGCCGTCGGAAGCGTCGGGGTTCTCTATCTCTATCTCCGTGCCAACCGAGCCGCCGAACTTGCTTGCGTTCGTTGCCTTGTAGGTGTCGATGGCTTCTTGCAGGGTAGCCAGTGCAGTGGTGTAGTCGTCTGCTGAGGAGGCACTCTCCCGAGCTGTCTGTGCCGTTGCTATGGCAGTAGTCAACTCATCGTAGCCAGTATACTCCAAGGCGGCAAGCTCCTGCGCCTCTGCTATCAGCTGCTCCAGCTCGTACTTGTCGTAGTTCTCCTCAGTGCCGACGTAGTAGAGCTTGAAGTTATCGGCGCACATCCAGCTAACGTTAGTGTCACTTGTCGTCTTTGCGCCTATCGCTATGCTGCTATTATTGTCTGCACTAACGAGGAAGGTAAGAGAGAACGTCTCGGGAACACCGTCATTGGTGGTAATCTCCACTTGGTTGTCTCCTGCATAGAAATAAGCTTCCGTGGGCTCTGCGCTATTGTCGTGCTGGTCAGAGGCAACTATATCCGCCGTGAGGGTATACTCTCCTGCGGGTAAGTCCTCGATAATCTGGTGGAAGTTGCCCTCACCAAGATAGCCGCTTGGTACCCATCCCTGAGCGAACTTGCCGATAATGGCGGCACCGTTAACGCCAGAGTAGTTGTGGGTCTCTATCTTCCAATCACCGGTTGTGGTCAGAGCTGTCCCATCCTTATCAACCCACTTGCTCTCGGAGTTCCCGTCAGAGAAGTCAGGGTCAACGATGTAGTCGTCGGTAACGTCAACAGCGTTCTCAGGCGTGGCTATCGCCAGCATAGCCGTCTTAAGGGCAGAGGCTACGGCAGTGATATCGTCCACAGAGGAAGAAGTGTCGGTGTAGGTATCGCCTGCTGACTTATAAGCATCATTGTCTTCAGTCATTCCCATTGCCTCTGCTTCAACCAAGAGGGAGTAAAGGGTATACTCAGCGTCGAGCAGCGAAGCGTCCACGAGCAGCCAGTGCACGTTGTCTCCCTCCGTCTCCGAGGAAAGGTTGGCAATGTAAGCGTCTGTGCCGTCGTAGCCCATAAGAAAACTTGAGCCGAGACGGTCGTCGTTACCGTTACAGTAGATGGTGTAGGCGTTCGTCTCTCCACTTACCGCTGTGAAGTAGAAGTATTTACCATTATGCTGGGTAGAGTTTGAGCCTCCATCGACATAATAGTAAGAGCCGTCGTCGAAGAGGTAATAATCAGTACCATAAGTGTCCGTGATGGTGTAAGAGCCAGAGCGATCACCATCGCTAATGGCTGTCATCGTGCAAGCCAAGGCAGTAGAGTAATCGCCGAAGCCTGCCGTCGTTCCCCAAGTCACAGTCACGTTGGTCATGAAGGCTTGAGCGCCCACGTTGTAGAGGTAGAAGGATGTGCTTGTGTCCAGCGTGCTTCCCGTAGGTGTGGGAGCAGTCCACGAGCTTTCAGCATTAGCTGGCGCGGCGCAGAGCGCGCAAGCCAGCGTGAACAAGATTGTTAGATACTTCTTCATACTTGTAACGATTAATAGTGTTAGTGTTTCATTTTCCTTGTCAAATCCCTGTTTTCACTGTGCGGGGAGACACT
>JAJPZF010000061.1 GCA_021204545.1 Prevotellaceae bacterium | reverse complement strand
GGTAAGGAGCTTCTTCATAAGGCTTAAGGTTATCTGCCGCCAAAAGTAGGCAAAGGCAGGCATACTGGCAAGGAAAGATGCCAAAAAGAGGGCGCAGAGGTGCTTTAATGCAGGCTTAAGACCGCCCACACAAGGGAATGACCTACCTTTGCCCTACCCTCAGGCAACGGAGCGTGGGGGCTTAATCCTTATTATATGTACAACAACAAGACAGGTAAAGCCAACGTGGTCACCTGGCGCCATTACTCGAACAAGGGCTACAGCGCATTCGCAAGCCTTGGGAAGCAGATACGCATAGGCGTGCTCGCTGCCGCAACCCTTGCGACGGTCACTCCCGTAAGGGCGGAGATACGCTCGATGGCGGCTCAGGAAACCCAAGGAGAGGAGCGGCAACTTGAGGAGGTCACCGTCTCCGGCTCGATGGCGCCGCTGACGCAGCTTCAGGCGGCACGCATAGTGAGCGTGCTGAGCCGCGAGGAGATTGCCGAGGCGGGAGCACAAAGTGTGAACGACCTCCTTAAGTCAGCTACAGGCGTTGACGTCCGACAGCGCGGCAGCTTTGGCATTCAAACGGACATCAGCATCGACGGAGGGACTTACGAGCAGGTGACTATCCTGCTCAACGGCGTCAACATCAGCAACCCGCACACGGGACATCTCGCAGCCGACTTCCCCGTCAGCATCCAAGACATTGAGCGGATAGAAGTGCTTGAGGGAGCGGCAAGCCGTGTGTACGGCGGGCAGGCTTTCGGGGGTGCCGTGAACATCGTCACCCGAAGCGACAAGGAGAACTCTGTCGGCGTGGGAGCGGAAGGTGGAAGCTACGGCACGTTCCAAGCTGACGGCAGGCTGTCGTGGACTAAAGGCAGGGTAAGCAGTCGTCTTAGCGGAGGCGGAGGAAGAAGCGACGGCGGCACGCTTAACGACGCTTGGAGCAAGGGACAGCTCTACTACCAAGGCGACCTCTCGGACGAGAGGCTCGACCTCAGATGGCAGTTCGGCTTCTCCCGCAAGGAATATGGTGCGAACACTTTCTACGGTGGCTCGAGCAACGACCAATGGGAGCAGAACGAACGCTACCTTATCAGCGTGGGGGCGGAGACGAAGGGCAGGCTTCACCTTCAGCCAAGCGTCTACTGGAACCGCACCTACGACAACTATCAATGGCACAAAGGCACTCCGAACAACAGCCACGAAGCCGATGTCTACGGCGCACGCCTCGGGGCGCACATCGCTTGGTGGGCAGGACGGACGGCAATGGGGGCTGAGGTGCGCAACGAGGGAATAATGTCGAGCAGCCTCGGGACGCCGATGGAGGAGAAGGACTACGTCTGGGCGCACGGAGCCGAGAAGCAGTACACCAAGCACGCCAACAGGACTAACATCAGCTACAACCTCGAGCACGACATCATCCTCAGGCACTGGACGGTGAGCGCAGGCGTGCTTGCCAATATGAACACAGCCGTTGACAACAAGTTCCGCTTCTACCCCGGCGTGGACATTGCCTACCGCCCGACGCGGCAGTGGAAGGTGTACCTGAGCTACAACAAGGGCTTCCGCCTACCCTCATATACCGACCTGTACTACAGCAGCCCCGACATCACGGGCAACGACCAGCTCAAGCCCGAGGTCAACCGCTCACTATCCATCGGGGCGACGTACAGCCTGAGGGGCTTGCAGCTGATGGCGAGGGGCTTCTACAACAGAGGACACAATATGATTGACTATGTGAAGGAGCAGCCCGACGACGCAGCGCACGCCGACAACTTCGACCTCGCTGGCCTCGGGGCGCAGGCGGAGGCGCAGATAGACTTCCCGCAGTTGACCCATAGCAATGTGTTCCTGCGGCGACTTCGCATAGGCTACACCTACATCCACCAAAGCCGCAAGGGACGCTACGACATCTTCACGAGCCTTTACGCCGACGACTATCTCCGCCATAAGCTCGTGGCAAGCCTCCGCCACCGCATCTACGGCAAGCTCACAGCCACGTGGAGCGTCAGGGTACAGAAGAGAATGGGAGCGTTCCAAGTGTACGACGGACTTACGGCAACCGACCAACTGCAAGCCTACCACCCATACGCGACGCTCGACCTGAGGCTGCAATGGACCGACAAGCGGTATGAGGTCTACGCCCAAGGTACTAATCTTACCAACCATCGTTACCAAGACCTCGGCAACATCCCGCAGCCCGGCATCTGGATAATGGCGGGAGCGCGCTGGAACATCCGCTTCTAAAGGCGAAAGCGACACTATATAATATAAAGGTATAAAGCGGCCATCGGCGGCAGGCTTTTTTGCGCTGTTCCGATGGCCGTTTCTTGTGAGTGCTTCCCTTTTTCTATAACTTTGCACGGCAATCCCGAAGAAGTGAAAGGACTACGAACCATAATCCTTGCCCTCATTTATTCCCTCCTGCCTTCCTCAGGCTGGGCGTTCACCGTGGTTATCGACGCAGGGCACGGGGGGAAGGACGCCGGGGCGTTGGGCTTCGTCTCAAAGGAAAAAGACATTAACCTGCGCATAGCACTGGCTGTGGGCAAGCTCATTGAGCAGAACATGAAGGACGTTAAAGTGGTCTACACAAGAACGTCCGACGTGTTCGTGGAACTGAACGAGCGGGCTAACATAGCGAACAGGAACAAGGCCGACCTCTTCGTGAGCATTCACACCAACAGCACCGCGGCAGGCAAGGCGGGCACCTCCGCCCAAGGCACTGAGACGTATACCTTAGGCATGCACCGCGCCGCCGAGAACCTTGAGGTGGCGAAGAGGGAGAACAGCGTCATCTCGCTCGAGAGCGACTACGAGGAGAAGTACGAGGGCTTCGACCCCACTTCGAGCGAGAGCTATATCATCTTCGAGCTTATGCAGGACGACTACATGAAGCAGAGCGTGCGCTTCGCAAACCTCGTGCAAGGGCAGTTCGGCTCTTACGCGGGCAGGACGAACAAAGGCGTGTATCAGGCGGGCTTCCTCGTGCTGAGGAACACCTCAATGCCCAGCGCACTGATTGAGCTCGGCTTCATCAACAATAGGCAGGAGGAGCAGTTCCTCAACTCCGACACGGGAGTGGAGAAGATGAGCCGCAGCATATACAACGCAATAGCCGCCTACAGAGGCAACCCTAAATAGCCAAGAAGACTATGGAAACACTGAAGAAGAAGGAAATACGTATCGGGCTGACGGGCATCGTCGCCCTCGTCTTGCTCTTCCTGGGCATCAAGTTCCTGAAGGGCGTCAACCTGTTCAAGAGCAGCAACACTTACTACATCGCCTTCCAGAACGCCAAGGGACTGACCAAGAGCAGCACCGTCTATGCCGACGGCTTCAACATAGGAATCGTTGACGACATCTCTTACCTTCGCCCGGGCGAGGTGGTGGTCAGGATAAACGTCAGCAGCAAGGTGAAGATACCCGTGGGGACTACCGCACACCTCGACGAGGCAATGCTCGGGGGCTGCACGCTGAACATGGTGATGGGTCCTAACCCTGCCAACTGCTTCTCGCCTAACGACACGATAGTGGGCAGCGACGTGAGCGGACTGATGGACGCTGCCGCAGGCGTGATACCGCAGGTGGAGACCGTGCTCGGGCATATCGACTCGCTTATCGTAACCCTTAACGCCCTTGCCTCCAACCCTGACATCAACGCTACCCTCGAGAACACCCGCCTTCTGACAGAGAGCCTCAACGCAAGCTCAAGGCAGCTTAACTCCCTCCTTAACAACGACGTGCCCCGCCTTCTCGCCAACTTCGACGTGGCAGCACAGAACATCGACACACTCTCTGCCAACCTTGCACAGCTTGACGTGCAGTACACCCTCTCGAAGGTGGACAGCACACTTGACGACCTACGAGGCGCGACGCAGAAGCTCACTGAACCAGACAACAACATAGGGCTACTGCTCAACGACACCTCCCTCTACGGCAACCTGAACAACACCATAAACAGCGCCACCCTCTTGCTCGAGGACATGAAGGCGCACCCCGGAAGGTACATCAACATCTCCGTCTTCGGAAGGAAGAGCAAGGATTAGACTAAGGATGCCTAAGCCCTCGGCCGAGAGATTGTGGGAGCGTTGCCTTGACATCGTCAAGGTGAACGTCACGCGGCAGGACTACGACACGTGGTTCGCCCCCGTCACGTTCGACTCCTTGGACAGCGACAACAAGACGATAGTGCTGCGTGTGCCGAGCCACGCCATCTACGAGACCCTCGAGAAGCAGAAGCGCTTCCGCTACCTCCTCTACAACGTTATATGGCGCGTCTACGGCGAGGACTTCATCATCACGTACCGCATCCTCGTGGACAGCACCACGAACACGACCGCCGACGTGGAGGGGACACGCGGAAGCACAGCCAAGGAGACCATCAACCGGCACACCAAGAAGCTCAAGCCCTCGCAGGAGAGCGAGCTACAGTCGCAGCTCAACGAGAGCTACACCTTCGAGAACTTCATCGAGGGAGCGGGCAACAAGCTGCTGCGCTCCGTGGGCATCAGCATCGCCACCAACCCCAAGCAGACAACGTTCAACCCCCTGTTCATCTACGGCAGCTCGGGCGTGGGCAAGACGCACCTGGTGAACGCCATAGGCATCGAGTACAAGAGGAACTTCCCCGAGAGGCGCGTGCTATACGTCACCGCAAACCAGTTCAAGGTGCAGTTCATGACCGCGAGGCAGGAGAACAAGATAAACGACTTCATCTACTTCTACCAGACCATCGACGTGCTCATCATCGACGACATACACGAGTTCGCAGGCCTTCAGGGAACGCAAGGCACGTTCTTCCACATCTTCAACCACCTGAAGATGAACGGCAAGCAGATCATCCTCACCAGCGACCGACCGCCACAGAGCCTGCCGGGCGTGGAGGAGAGGCTGCTCACACGCTTCAAGTGGGGGCTCTCAGCCGAGCTCGAGAAGCCCGACTACGAGCTGTGCCGCAAGATACTGCTCTCGAAGATAAGGCAGGACGGCTTACAGGTGGGCGACGATGTGGCGGAGTTCGTGGCCCGGAACGTGTGCGGAAGCATCCGCGACCTCGAGGGGACGCTCAGCTCGCTGATGGCTTACTCCCTCGTCTTCAACCAGGATATCAACATGGAGATGGCTCGGCAGGTGGTGGGCAAGGCAATGAAGGCGCAGACCCGGACCGTCACCATCGACATGATCATCGACAGGGCTTGCTCCTTCTTCGACATCGGCGAGAGCGAGATAATGGCAAAGGGCAGGAAGGCCAGCGTGGTCATAGTGCGCCAGCTAATCATGTACCTTGCCCACAGGCACACCAAGCTCACCGCCAGCCGCATAGGCCTGCGCATCGGCGGCCGCAGCCACGCCACGGTCATACACGCAGTTAAGCAGGTGGAGCGACAGCTCACCGAGGACAAGGCGTTCGAGAGGCGGGTGGCGGAGCTGGAGGCCATGCTTGGGGACGGCAAGCGCTAAGCCTGCCCTCCCACAACATCACTCCTTAACGCCGCCGCAGAGGCATTACCCCCTTGGCAACAGAGGTATTACCCCTTTCATCAAAGAGGTATTACCCCTTTCATCAAAGAGGTATT
>JAJPZF010000118.1 GCA_021204545.1 Prevotellaceae bacterium | reverse complement strand
TGCTCGTGGGCGCGATAAGCTACTTCAACCTGCCCATGGAGTCGTATCCTGACATAGCGCCCCCAACGGTAAGCGTATCCGCAACTTACACTGGCGCGGACGCGAGCGCGGTGATGAACGCCGTCATCCAGCCCCTTGAGGAGAGCATAAACGGTGTGGAGAACATGCTTTACATGACCTCCACCGCCACGAACTCTGGCTCTGCCACCATCAATATCTACTTCAAGCAAGGCTCAGACCCCGATATGGCGGCTGTGAACGTGCAGAACCGCGTGAGCAAGGCACAAGGACTTCTGCCTCAGGAGGTTACGCAAATCGGTGTGACCACGACAAAGCGACAGACCTCCTTCCTGCAAATCGACGCGCTGACCTCCTCGAAGCCTGAATTTGACGAGGACTATATCTCCAACTATCTGGACATCAACGTAACCCCTCAGCTGAAGCGTGTCGAGGGTGTGGGCGATGTGATGGTGCTGGGCGGCACATACTCTCTGCGTATCTGGCTGAAGCCCGACATTATGGCTCAATACAGCGTCGTTCCTTCCGACGTGACAGAAGCGCTCGCCGAGCAGAACCTTGAGGCTCCAGTTGGGCAGCTGGGTGAGAAGCCTGTGAACGGAACGCATGGCGACGGGGTTGACAACCCTCTACAGTACACGATGAAGTACACTGGCCGTCTGAAGGAACTCACAGAGTTCGAGGACATGGTCATCAAGGCCAACGATGACGGCACGCTGCTCCGCCTTAAAGACATCGCGACCATCGAGCTGGGAGCCGAGAGCTATGCATACCACGGCGAGGTGGACGGCAACAACGGCGTGACGTTCATGTGCTATCAGCTTGCAGGTTCTAACGCCAAGGAGACGAACGACCGTGTTACGGCCAAATTGGAGGAACTGAGCAAAGACATGCCACAGGGCTTGAAGTTCGTCACTATGATGAGCTCTAACGACTTCCTGCTTGAGTCAGTGTCTAACGTGGAAGAGACACTTATCATAGCCATTATCCTTGTGGTCTTCGTCGTGTACTTCTTCTTGCAGAACTTCCGGGCCACCATCATCCCTTCCATCTCAATTATAGTCTCGCTGGTCGGCACATTCGCCTGCTTGCAGGTGGCAGGCTTCACGCTTAACCTGCTCACGCTCTTCGCCCTTGTGCTTGCCATCGGTACTGTGGTGGACGATGCCATTGTGGTGGTAGAGGCGGTGCAGGCGAAGTTTGACGCAGGGTATAAGAGCCCTTACGAAGCCACGAAAGATGCCATGGCAGACGTTACGATGGCGGTGATCTCTTGTACATGCGTGTTTATGGCAGTGTTCATCCCTGTGAGCTTCATGGGCGGCACATCGGGTGTGTTCTACACCCAGTTCGGCGTGACCCTCGCCACCGCAGTGGGCATCTCCTGCGTCAGCGCCCTTGTGCTTTGCCCAGCCCTCTGTGCCATGATGATGAGATCGGCAGACGAGGATGCTAAGAAAAAGGGCGTGTTCGGGCTTATCAACAAGACAACTAAGAAAGCATACGAGGCGACCTACGAGACTTTGCGCGACAAATATGCCAACGTAATACATCACTGTGTGCAGCGTAAATGGCGTTATTGGGTAAGCTTCGGCAGCCTTGCCATTGCCATTGTGGGCATGATTTTCTTTGCGAACCATCTGTCCGTGGGACTTGTGCCAACTGAGGACCAGGGTGTCTGCATGATGAACGTGTCGAGTGTGCCAGGCAACAACGTGGCATCAACATATTCCGTGCTGAACAAGGCGGAGGAGATAGTGAAAGACATACCCGAGGTGCGCGATTACTCTAAGGTTGCGGGCTACGGCTTCCTTGCCGGTCAGGGAACCTCGTACGGTATGATGATCATAAGGCTGAAGCCTTGGGGGCAGCGCCGCTATGGATTTTGGCGTCCTTTGGCTAACTTCATGTCCACCTCAACGATGGTGGCTAACGCTAAGCTTAACGCTAAGCTGCTGACGGAAATACCGGAGGCGCAGTGCTTCGTCTTCGAGCCGGGCATGATTCCGGGTTATGGTATGGGTTCCATTGAACTTAACCTGCAAGACAAGACTGGCGCAGCTGACAAGGATGTGTTCTACAACTACACCCTGCAATTCCTTGAGGAACTGAACAAACGCAAGGAGGTCTCACGAGCCATAACCACTTACGCCCGCAACTTCCCACAGTTAAAGGTTGAGGTGGACGCAGCCCAGTGCAAGAGGGCGGGCATAAGCCCCTCCTCCGTGCTCAGCGAGCTGGGCAGCTATTGCGGCGGCTCTTACGTGAGCAACATGAACCAGTTCTCGAAGGTCTATCGTGTGATGATTGAGGCTTCGCCTGAATACCGCACACTGGAGGCTGACCTTAATAATATGTACGTGCGCAACGGCGACGAGATGGCACCCATCTCCCAGTTCGTCAAGCTGTCGCGCATTGAGGGCCCTGAGATAGACACCCGCTTCAACCTGTTCAGTTCAATCACCGTCAACATCACCCCTGCCACGGGCGTTTCTGATACTGACGTGATGCTTGCTGTTGAGAAAGTGGCAAAGGACGTCTTCCCCGACGGCTACGCTTACGAGTACGGCGGCATAGCACGAGAGGAGGCCCAGTCAATCGGCTCTATAGACACGTATATTATCTATGCTGTCTGCGTGGTCCTTATCTTCCTGATACTCAGTTGCTTGTATGAGAGCTTCCTTGTTCCGTTCGCTGTCATCTTCTCAGTGCCTGCGGGACTTATGGGAACCTATCTCTTCGCATGGCTGTGGAACCAGGGATATAACGCACTGCCCATCATCTTCATGGGGCAGATAGAGAACAACATCTACCTGCAGACGGGTGTGATTATGCTTATCGGCTTGCTTGCCAAGACCGCCATTCTTATCACCGAGTTCGCCCTTGAGCGCAGGCGCAAGGGAATGGGCATCGTGGAGGCGGCGGTGGCTGCGGCTGAGGCTCGCCTTCGCCCGATCCTGATGACCGTGCTGACGATGATATTCGGTATGATACCTCTTATCCTCGCCTCGGGCGCAGGCTCGAATGGCAACCGCACCATCGGACTTGGCACTGTGGGAGGTATGGTGGTCGGCACAATGGCTATCCTGTTCACCGTGCCGCTGTTCTTCATCATATTCGAGTTCCTGCAGGAGCGCATACGCCCTGTCATGCAGGAGGAAGCCGACCAGCAGTTCCTCAAGGAGCGTGTGCGCAGTCAGAAGGCTAAGGAAAGGCATCAAAACGAGGACAATAAATAAACAGACCGCAACATGAAGAAGATACTGTTTTTAGCTTTGGCAACCGCTCTTCTTAGTGGCTGCGGAGCGACAAAAGATTACGAGAGACCCGCTGACATAAACACCGACGGCCTATACGGCGACGCCCAGACAGACGGAGAGGAGAGCCTCGGTGACCTGAAGTGGAGGGAAATATTCACCGACCCCACATTGCAGGCGCTCATCGAGAAAGTGCTGGCGCAGAACACTGATCTCATCAACGCCGACATCCAGTTGCAGGAGGTTCAGTACACACTTAAGGCAAGCAAACTGGCGTTCGTGCCAAGCATGTACTTCACTCCCGACATGGGCGTGACGAAGATGTACGACCCCTACAACCGCAAGTCCTACTCCTCCATGACCAGCGGCAACAGCAAGACCTACGAGCTGCCCGTCACATTCGGCTGGCAAAGCGTGAACTTCGCGCAGCTGCGCAACCAGAAGAAGGGAGTGGAGGTCACCAAGAAGCAGCTCGAGAACGCAAGGCAGGCGGTGCAGGCCTCGCTCGTGGCAAACGTGGCGAACATGTACTACAACCTCTCCATGCTCGACGAGCAGCTTGACATGATGACGCAGACCTCTGAGAACTGGGCCAAGTACCTCGACATGGAACGCAAGCTGATGGCTGCCGGACAGGCTAACACGGCTGCCGTTTCGAGCATCGAGGCAACATATTACAGCATTTGCACGAGCGTCACATCGCTTAAGGAGAATATTCGCCTTGTAGAGAACAGCCTCAGCACCCTCATGGGGGAGACGGCGCACGGCATAGAGCGACAGGGACTGGCAAGCTTCCAGGCCCCCTCCATTCTCTCAACAGGCGTGCCAATCACACTGCTCAGCCGACGACCCGATGTAAAGGAAAGTGAACTAACACTGGCTGGAGCATTCTATGACATGAAGGCGGCGAGGGCGGCATTCTGGCCAAGCCTCACCATCACCGCAACGGGAGAGTACACCAACAGCGTGGGCACATCAATAATAAACCCCGGCATGATGATAGGGAACGCCATAGCGAGCCTCACGCAGCCGATATTCGCTAACGGGAAGCTCAGGGCGCAGTATAAGATAAGCAAGCTGGACATGGAGATCGCCTCCAACAACTTCCAGCAGACACTCATAGCCGCGGGCAACGAGGTGAACACGGCGATGGTGCAGCTGGGCACTGCCGAGAGGCTCAGAGACCTGTACGGCAAGCAGGTCGACGCTCTGAAGACGGCCCTGGACGCCACGCAAAAGCTCTACCTCAACAGCTCGGGCAACTACCTGAACGTCATCACTGCGCAGAACTCGCTGATCTCTGCCGAGATGGACTTCATATCCAACCGAATGGACGCCATCTCCGCGACGATCTCTCTGTACGAGGCGCTGGGCGGAGGCACGGACTGACATTCATTCCCGAAATGGCAAAAAGGAGGGCTGGGGGCTTCATTGCCTCCAGCCCTCCTTGTGTCCCCACATCGCTTTTGCCGTTTCTGGGCATTTTAAGGCACCGCCAAGCGATTTTCCGCGTGCGGACGTATAGCAGACGCCCCTCACCGCGAAATCGTGCCGTGACGGGCTTCCGCAACACGGCTTCAAGGACATCATCTCCCGACACAAGCCCGCCGTGGTTTTCATCGACGGCATTGTGGATGTCAACCCGTCGGGGGACTTCAACGACCTTAAGGAGTGCACCAAGTTCGTGCGTTGCCTTATGCGGCTTGCCCCAGGATAACGGCACACACATCAGCTCCGCTCTGCACCTTAACAAGGACGGGCTGAACGAGCGTGGGCATTTAGGCAGTTTGCTCTTGCAGAAAGGAGAGTGCAATATCCTCGTCTCCCGCGAGCCTGACAGCCCGCACATAGAGGTGAAGCCCTACAAGATGGGCGGGCGTACCCTGAACTTCAAGCCCTTCTGGGTCTCGATGGCGGCAAGCTCTGACGGCTGCCCCGCCCCGATGACAGCCCCCAAGCAGGAAATGCCCAAGAGCATCAAGGAGCGGATCGAGGATCTGCTCAGGCGGTTCTACTCGGAGAACGGCAAGGTCGGCAAGACCAACGCCGAGCTTACCAGCTGGATAGAGACGGCGAGCAAGACGGCAAGCGACCCTGTGGGGCTTAAGAGAGGAACGGTTTCTAAAGCTCTTAGTAGACTAGCGCAAGAGGGTTTGCTAGTCAGAGACACAGACAACGGGCTTCTCTATCCGTTCGGGACGCTGCTCGATGCTACACAACAATCTCTAAATCTTGACACAGATGATGAGCGCGCTACTTTCTGAGACCCTATTCTTCGTGTATGGATGTAGTTGCGGCAAGGGGGGGGGGGGCTTTTATATTAACTTAGTCTTA
>JAJPZF010000055.1 GCA_021204545.1 Prevotellaceae bacterium | reverse complement strand
GTAGGCACTGACACGAAGGAAGAGGTGATATACGACCTGAACGGCAGGCGTGTGACGAGCGGTGCGAAGGGTCTGCTCATAATCAACGGAAAGAAGGTTCTCAGATGAGGATTGAAGCCCCCGAAGGGCGAGTGATAGTAGCATTGAGCGGCGGAGCGGACTCCGTCGCTCTTCTGCGTCTTATGCTCGAGGCGGGGGCAGACCTTGTGGCTCTTCACTGTAACTTCCAGCTGCGAGGAGAGGAGTCGCTTAGGGACGAGGCATTCGTGACCGAGCTGTGCAAGAAGCTTGAGGTGGAGCTGCACGTGAAGAGGTTCGACACTCTTAGCTACGCCCACAATAAAGGGATAAGCATAGAGATGGCTGCAAGAGAACTGCGCTACCAGTGGTTCGAGGAGCAGCTATGCGAGCTGGGATGCCGCTTCATTGCCGTTGCTCACCACCAAGACGACCAAGCTGAGACGGTGCTGCTTAACCTGCTGCGAGGTACTGGGCTGCGTGGCTTGGCAGGGATGCGAAGCAAGAGCGGCAGCATCATCCGCCCGTTGCTCGGCTTCTCCAAGCAGGACATTCTCGCTTACCTCGAAGGCATAGGGCAGGACTACGTAACTGATTCCACCAATCTTGAGCGTGAGGCGTTGCGTAACCACCTTCGCCTCGACGTAATGCCCTTGCTCAGGGAGATTAACCCCAAGGCGGTGGAGCATATCTGCCAGACGGCAGAGCTGGTGCAGAGCGCACTGGACTCCCCTACCCCAGGCAGGCACAGCCTCAACGCCTTGTACCAATGGCTGATGCCCTACGGCTTCAACTCGGCGCAGATACACTCCATCTTCGATGGACAGCTGGGGCAGAGCGGTGCCGTCTATGAAAGCCCGACGCACCAGCTGCTACGTGACAGAGGAAGGCTTGTGCTGCGAAGCCGCCTCGAGCAAGAGGGCACGCAGTGCCTAAACCACAGGATAGTGGAGACGAACAAGCCGCTGGAGTTCCTTAAGACACAGCCCTTAACGCCTGACTATGCATACCTCGACGCTGACAAGCTTCAGCTTCCCCTTCAGCAACGCCTATGGCAGAAAGGCGACCGCTTCCGCCCGTTCGGGATGAGAGGCATACGACTCGTCAGCGATTTCCTTACCGACCTTAAGCTAAATCTCTTCGAGAAACAGAGGCAAACACTGCTTGTCAGCGGCGGAAACATAGCGTGGATTGTGGGCAGACGTAGCGACAACCGCTTCCGCATAACACCGAAGACAAGGCGCATCTACATCGTATCAACAAAGCAAACCTGAAACCAATATGAAGAAGCTTCTACCTATCATCGCACTGGCCATAGCCCCGACGGCACAGGCTCAAGTGACAAGCTGTGCCTCCTTCCTCAGGGCGGGCAGGCAGGCGGATGTCGTCGTGCCTTTCCGCTACGGCGACACTGGCAAGCAGACCCCGCTCGAGTGGGGGCTCGACCTCGCATGGCTCTCGGAGGACAACGTCCGCACTGGCATACTCTACGTGGGCGAGGACATGATTGACGTGGTGCGTGTGTCGTACCAGCCCACCTACGACGTGGAGGACGGCACGCTCCAGAGCGCTCAGACGGACAGCATAAAGCTCAGGGCAAGCATCGTGAAGACGTGGTGCAAGTCGGGCGTGGGATACTACATCAATGACGACAACCCAAGCGTCGACGACTGGTACAACTACTACTACGACAGCGACACGAGGACACGCCGCTGGGCTACGCTCATAGACCTCACCGCCGACAGCTACAAGACGTTCGGGCTGACGAACCTCGTGAGCATCGCCCCCTTCAACGAGCCTGACTACTACACGGGGCAGAGCCTCAACGTGAGCACAGCCGAGAGCGACCTCAAGGACATCTGCAAGCTCTTCAAGGAAGACGAGGCATACGTCGACAAGTACGCCGACGTGCGCCTTTGCGGAGGCAACACGCTGAACACCGACTACGCCTACGAGTGGTGGAACAACGCCAAGGACTACCTCGACGAGGGCAACACACACCAGCTGGCAGGCTCGTTCGACAACTACGCCTCCTTCTACGAGGCACTTACCGCAGAGGGGCATCACGCCACCAACGACGAGCTGCACAACGTGATGGAGTGCATGGTCGGCGCTGAGTACGGCTTGCAGACAGGCATCTGGTGGGGAGCGAACGAGAACGTGCGCTCGCAGTTCATGAAGGCTACTTACCAAGGCAACCCAGGCGAGAGGCTGGCGTACGCCGAGAACCGCGACAACTGGACTGCCGCCTCCGTCTACCGCCAGCCGACGGGAGAGGTGCAAGCCTTCGGAGGGATGAGCGAGAGGCAGTCGTACACGACGTGCTACGACTTGCTCTCGCTCGACCGCCCCGTGTGGTACGACGGTCAGAGGGGCAGGGACTACCCGATGTACCTCAAAGGCGGCACAGGCTACCAGACAGGGCAGACAAGCGCCGAGGTGTTGGTTAACATACAAGGAGGCACTGACGTGATGCCCCACATCGACGGGACGTACAAGATAATGAACGTGAACTCTGGCAGGCTGCTGGGCTTCGGCGCAAGCCCCTCCAAGGCAGACTGGACGACCGCCACGCAGAGGAAGGACGGCACCAGCAAGTACCTCCAGTGGGTGGTCAAGCCCTTGGCGGGAGACGACACGTGGGGCGACCAGAGCTACTACTCCCTCACGCTGAACACGGACAACGACCTTCAGCTCGACATCCTTAACTGGGACTACACGTCGGGGGCGGATGTAGGAGCGTACGCCGGCGGTATGGGCACGAACGAGCAGTGGTACATTGAGTACGCGGGCGAGGGAGCGTTCTACATCAGAAGCCGCTACAGCGCCAAGTGCCTCGAGGTGGCTGGCTCAAGCACCGCCGTGGGGGCTAACGTCAAGATGGCAAGCTTCACGGGAGAGAAGAACCAGCAGTGGCGCTTCCTCGACCCCAACGCGACGGCCGACCTCGACGCTCCCGACGCCCCCTCCAACCTCAAGGCCACGCTGCAGAGCGCAAGCGTGAGGCTCTCGTGGGACGATAGCCAGAGCAAGGACATCCAAGAGTACTGCGTCGTAAGGAACGGCAGCCTGCTCGCCAGAGGCATAACCGGCTGCGAGTTCACCGACAACGAGGCGGAGCCCGACTCCACGTACACCTACAGCGTCTACGCCGTTGACCAGAGCCTCAACCGCAGCGAGACGAGCAACGAGGCGACGGGCTGCACGGTGACCGACGAAGAGGGAATGGTGATGCACCTCGCCTTCGACGACGGCCTCCTCGACGACACGGAGAACGGCAACCACTGCGCCGTCTGGGGAGACACCACCTTCGTCTCGAGCAACGACCACCAAGCCATCTCCCTCAGCGGCAACTTCTTGCAGCTGCCCTACACAGTAGCCAGCCACGACGCCCTCACCGTCTCGTGCTGGCTGCGCTTAAGCAGCGTGAGCCAGTGGGCAAGGGTGTTCGACTTCGGCAACGGCACTGACCAGTACATGTTCCTCACCGCCAAGGGCGACAGCGGCCCGCGCTTCGCCATCAAGGACGGAGGCGAGGAGCAGACCGTCGACGCAGGCTCGTCGCTCATAGCCACACGCTGGTATCACCTCGCCGTCACGCTGGGCGACGGCAAGGCGTGCCTCTACATAAACGGTGAGCTCAAGGGTGAGAACGACAACATCAGCGTGAAGCCCTCCGACTTCCGCCCCCTGCTCAACTACATCGGGCGCAGCCAGTTCTCGACAGACCCGCTGCTGAAGGGCTACGTGGACGACTTCCGCGTGTATAACTACGCCCTCACGGCCCAGGAGGTAGCGGAGCTGACAACGGGCATAGAGGATGTCCAGCCCAACGCACAGTCCACGGGCGCGGAGGAGTACGACCTCTCAGGGCGCAGGGCCACGAAGGGAGAGCGCGGCATCATAGTGACAGGCGGCAAGAAGGTGCTTAGGTGAGGGTCAGCAAAGGGGTAATACCCCTGTCGCAAAAGGGGTAATACCTCTTTGGAGAAAGGGGTAATACCTCTTTGGTGGAAGGGGTAATACCTCTTTGGTGGAAGGGGTAATACCTCTTTGGTGGAAGGGGTATTACCTCTTTGGTGAAAGGGGTGTTGAGGTCAGCTGATGCGTGTGACGGTCTTCACCTCGCTAATCTTCTTAAGGTCGCTGGTGACGGTCTGCACGTCGTGGATGTCGTGCACCTCCATCTGTATGAGGCACTGGAACAGTCCGTCGCTGGCCTGGACACTTAGCTTCCGTATGTTCAGGTTAAGCTGCTGCGAGAGGATGCTTGTTATCTGGAAGAGCACGCCCTGATGGTCGATGCCGTCCACCCGTATGCTTGCCGGGAAGAAGAGCTTCTTATGCGTCTGCCACTCGGCGTGCAGTATGCGGTTGCCGTCCTTCGCCTTTAGCTTGTCCGCCTCTGTACACTGGCGCTTGTGTATGACGATGCGCTTGGTGTCGGGGTCCATGTAGGCGAGCACGTCGTCTCCAGGTATGGGCTGGCAGCAGGGCGCTATGACGTAGTGGCTGATGGTCTGCTCGTTGAGTATGAGCGGCTTCTTGCGGTCCACCTTGTCGTAAGCCACCGTTGGGGTGTCGTCCCGCTTGTCGGAGGTGCGCTTGAAGGGGTTAAGGTACTTGCTCCACGACTTCCTCCGTCGGCTCTTGTTGCGCAGCATGTCGAGGTCTTCCTTCCCCAAGAGTACGGTCTGCGTGCCGATGGCCGCATAGAGCTGCTCTCGGGAGCTCATAGAGTGGAGCAGGCAGAGCTTGTCTATGTTGAGGCTGTTCACTTCCACGTCGTTCTGCTGGAAGAAGTCTCTCAGGGTCTGCTCCCCCGCCTTCTGCTTCTCCCTGTCCTTCCTACGCAGGATGTTCACCACCTTGCTGCGGGCCTTGGCGGTGGTTATGAAGTGAAGCCAGCTCTCGTCCACTGTCTGGCGGTTCGATGTCAGCACCTCCACCTGGTCGCCGCTCCTTAGGACGTAGTTCAGCGGCACGAGGTTGTGGTTCACCTTCGCCCCTATGCAGTGCGTGCCGAGGAAGGTGTGTATGCTGAAGGCGAAGTCGAGGGCGGTGCAGCCCGCAGGCATAGTCTTGAACTCGCCCTTGGGGGTGACGACGAAGATCTCGTTGGCGTAGAGGTTGAGCTTTATAGCGTCGAGGAAGTCGATGGCGCTGGGCTGCGGGTTGTCGAGTATCTCCTTGATGGTTTGCAGCCACTTGTTGAGCTCGGTCTCCGAGGTCTCCGAGGTCTTCTCGCCTTCCTTGTACTTCCAGTGTGCGGCGAAGCCCTGCTCGGCTATCTCGTCCATCCTCTCGCTTCTTATCTGCACCTCAATCCACTTTCCCGTCTTGCTCATTAGGGTGGTGTGCAGGGCTTGGTAGCCGTTCGCCTTGGGGTGGCTCAGCCAGTCGCGGAAGCGCTCGGGGTGCGGCTTGTAGATGTTGGAGGCAATGGCGTATATCTGGAAGCACTCGGCTATCTCGTTGTCAGGCTCCCGTGGGGTGAAGACGATGCGTGCGGCCAGGATGTCGTACACCTCCTCGAAGGGTATGCCCTTGTGCTGCATCTTCTGCCAGATGCTGAAGGGGGATTTCACCCGAGCCT